>PLZL01000317.1 GCA_003152145.1 Limisphaerales bacterium | reverse complement strand
GCATTTGCTGGCGGAGATTGATGAGCGAGGCAACGGCGTCGAACAAGCGGCCAACGCTGGAAGTTTGCGGCGAGTTCAATTTGCGGTGCAGCATTCCCTTTAACGCGCTCAATTCAACCGCCGTGACGTCCTGAAATGGCGGCAGATGCGTCATTTCAAATGCCGCGTCGCCGAATAATTCGTAGAGCAAACCGATTGCCGCGCGGCGCGGCTCCTTCACCGCTTTGTCACCGCCCGGCAACCGGAAAGGACGCAAATGCGCAATGCGTTCAACATACCTATCGGCAATCTGGAAAAACTCTCCACCCCAAATTGTCCCGTCCAAACCGTAGCCGGTGCCGTCCCATGAAACACCGAGCGCAGGTGGCTCAATTTCATTTTCCGCCATGCACGACAAAACATGCGCAATGTGGTGCTGAACGCCAATTTTGATAGGGCGGGCAATCTTTTGCGCGCCGGTGGCAGGCAGGGGACTGCCCGCCCTACCGGTTAATTCGTCGGCAAACTTGGTCGAGAGATAATCCGGGTGCAAATCGGCGGCGACAATTTCCGGTTTCGCGTCGTAAAGCTTTTCAAAATCGGCGATGACTCGGCGAAAGGCGTGGTTCGCCGGCTCCGTCTCCAGATCGCCGATGTGCTGGCTGATGAAAACCTGATTCCCGACGGACAGCGCGACGGAGTTTTTCAAATGCGCGCCGACGGCCAGCACGACTTTGGATTTTAGACTTTGGACTCTGGACTCCAATTGAATTGGCAGCGGCGCGTAGCCGCGCGCGCGGCGCAAGACCATTTCGCGGCCGAGCATTACGCGCACAATCGAATCATCCACGTGCCGGATGATGGGGCGGTTGTGGACGAGAAAGAAATCGGCGATGCCGCCGAGCCGTTCCAACGCCTCGCGTTCATCCGTGCAAATCGGTTCGTCGCTCAAATTGCCGCTCGTGGCGACGACGGGAAAACCAAGCTCCGCCATCAGCAAATGATGCAGCGGATTCGACGGCAGCATCGCGCCGAGGTTGGGATTGCCGGGTGCGACACTTCCGGCAATTTGAAATTTGAGATTTGAAATTTGAGATCTTACGCGGCGCAACAAAACAATCGGTGCTTCCGGCGAAAGGAGAAGTCGTTCTTCGAGCGGCGAAACTTCGCAAACGGATTTTACGCTTTCGAGCGACGGAAACAGCAGGGCGAAGGGTTTTTCTTCGCGATGTTTCCGTTCGCGGAGACGTTTGACGGCGGCTTCGTTCCGCGCATCCGCCATCAAATGAAATCCGCCGATGCCTTTGACGGCGACGATTTGGCCGCGACGGATGGATTCGACAGCGGCGAGCAAGGCGTCGTTGTTCGTAGGACAGGCGTTCGGCTGCGCGTGAAAGCGCCGGTTGTGCGGGTCGTCGTATTCGGCCCGGCATTGCGGACACATGGCGAATTGCTTCATCGAAGTGTTCGCGCGGTCGTAAGGCAGGGATTCGATGATGCTGAAACGCGGGCCGCAATTGGTGCAATTCGTGAAGGGATAACGATGCCGCCGATTTTTCGGGTCAAATATGTCGCGGAGGCAATCGGGACAGGTGGCGATGTCCGGCATCACCAGCGCGGTCTTGCCGCCGCCGGTTTCACTCTCACGGATTTCAAATTTCTCGAAACCAATCGCATCGAGCCACGAAGATTCAAGGCTCTGGATGAAGCTGCGTGCGGGTTTTTCGGATTCAAGCCGGAGCAGAAATTTTTCGAGCGCGGAGCGCGGGCCTTCGACTTCGATAAAAACGCCCTGCTGCGAATTATTGACCCAGCCGGCGAGTTTTAATTCCTCCGCCAGCCGGAAGACAAATGGCCGGAAGCCGACGCCCTGCACCGCGCCGCGGACGGCGAGTTTCAGGCGTGTCTTTCCCACGGCTGGAGTGATGGAGGAAGTTTTCATTCGCCACTGCAATACTACACCAAATCCAGCCCGGCCCTTAACCCTCGCTTGCCAATCTTTGCACAGGAATTGTCAAAAGAAGGTGTGCGCGCGGGCGGTTTTGGGTGGAATATATCCGGTGGATTCCTATGCACGAGGTTTCGATCATGGAAAACGCGGTGCGGATGGCGGTGGACGCCGCGAAGTCGGCGGGCGCGAGCCGCGTGCTGGCGTTGCGCCTGCGCGTGGGGACGTTGAGCGGCGCGGTGCCGGAGGCACTGCGGTTTGCGTTCGACGTGGTTTGCCGCGATACTATTGCCGAGGGCGCGAGCCTGGAAATGGAATCCATTCCCGCCGCCGGCTGGTGCCCGGTCTGCCGCGCGGAATTTCAATGCGCGGATTTCATCAACGAATGTCCCCGCTGCCACAATCCCAACGGCGAGTTGCGGCGCGGGCGCGAACTGGAAATCGCCTCGGTTGAGATAGATGGAACGGAACTCGTTCAGAGAAATGTCGAAAGCCGATCAACGATGGTAGGGCGCGTCACTCCGTGCGCGCCGGGCTGGTGTCGGGCAAAAGCGGCGCGCACGGAGTGACGCGCCCTACCTTGAGCCCTTTCGTGGAATGACGGTCGAAGGGCGGGTGAAAAATTAACGAAAAAATAAACAAGCTTATGTGCAAAGAATGCGGATGCGGTCTCGGCGGCGACGACGTGAAAATCGGCGGCCATTCCCACG
>PLZL01000385.1 GCA_003152145.1 Limisphaerales bacterium | reverse complement strand
CGTGACGCCCGAAACGACAGGCGTGGCGCCTGTGCCACCCCGCAAGATATTCGATGCTGGATGTTGAAATTTATTTCTGCGGATATCGCCACACCCAGTCGCCTTGGTTGATGTCCGCTGTCGGCGTGCTGCCTTTGGTGAGCACTACAACTCCGCCGTCGTCTCTTTCATTCCAGCCGACTGAGTATAGCACAAACTGACCATCGCTCGTGCGCCGGTATTTCAGCGGCCCGCCGCCGATGACATCGTGTGGAACTTTTTCCTCGAACTGCGGTGCGAGCGCGTCGAGTGATTCGGGATATTCCCCGTGCGCCAGCCGGTAACGCTCCAGCGCAATCGCCACGCGCGCCAAATCCACAGAAGATTGCGCGTAGGCGAATTTTTTTACGGCGTTGCCCAGCGCCGGGAGCATCAACTTTTCAAGAAAGTTGTAGGGCGTGGTCCTTCTGGTCCTTCTTTGCTCGGCCCGCTGGGCTTGTTCCGCGCGGCGGACGCCAGCGGGTGAAACGGTGTGCTGATTCACATCCGCCCGCGGAATGTCATATTCCACCATCATGCGGGCGCAATTCAGCCGATTTTGATAAAACCAGCCGGTTGGAATCAACGAGCTGATGAACGGCGGAGGCGGCGAAACATCCGATTCGAAAGCTATGTTGGAAAGCTCCCGCCGGTTGTGGTTCAAATAATCAATGTTGCCGCCTTGCAATCCCATTTCACCTCGCATGGCCAAACCGTAATCTGCCACAAAATCTAACTTCGCCAGATCGGTCTCCAGTTCGGCCAGTTGTGCGTCCGACCATTTGTGTTCCGCCAAGCCCTCATAAACCGGCTGGAGCGTGATTTGCAAAATGGCGATGCGAACCAGATGCGAAATCAGAAATGGCTCGGTGCGGATCGAGTCAGCCAGATGAAGTGAGAGCTTCACATCGTCCAACGCCTTTTCACTTTGGCCATTTTGCAATTCGGCAATGGCGCGCAGTTGAAGAACTTGGCTGCATCGTTTCAAAGCGGCCAAGTGCGGCAGTAAAATGGCTCCAGGAAATTCACTGTCGTAATTGAGCGGAAACCGCGCGTAAGGCAATCGGCTTGCCTGCCGCAATTCTTCAATCACCGAATCAAATTTGCTTAACGCCAGCAAAACATCCTGTGCCGGTGATTGCGGCTGCGGCGCGATTGGGAATTCATTGGTCATGACGGATTTTCGAGAAGGCAACTTCACCTCGGTTGGCGTGCGATAATATGCCTGCCACGGCTTGAGGTCCGTGATGGTTCCCTTCGCCCAGTTGCCGTTGGTTGGCTCATCTTTCCACCCCCAAACTTCGTTGCGCATCATATTCAATTCCAGCCGGTCAGTGAAATTGGTGCGGCCATTGTCTGGGAATTTATCTCTAAACCACCGGCGCGCGTTTTCGGGGCCAAGCACCGCTTTAATTGATTCAACCCAAATTGGCGTGAGCGCAAAATTCTGGTCATCCGGCACCGGCGGCGGGGTTACGCCTGCCATATCAAACTTTTCGCCTTTGGCTTCCCATTGGTGCTTGAATTGGTTCCAGGCGTGCCAGCCGCGCCAGTCTTCCTCGGCATAAGCCAGCGCAATCAGCGTGGCCAGGCACGCGAGGCTGAAAAGGAACCGTTTGAAATTGCGCCGGCAGCAAAGCCAGTGGATGAAAACCAAAAGACCGACAGACACGGCGGCTACCAAGCTGACAAAGAACGAAAAACCCAGCACCACCCCCAAAATCCGCGACCCGCCGGGCATGAACAGACTGATGATCAAAACGATAAGAAAAGTCGCCACCACCAGAACCAGCCACGCCCACAGCCAGCCCCAGCCGGTCCACGATTTTTTCCAGATGCTTTTGGGTTCTTCGTTCATAAATTCAATTTTTTACCGTGGCAACCGGCGTGAGCCGGCTCATTATTTTCAGATGGAGCGGACTCACGTCCGCTGCTACGTCATCACAATCTCCACGCGCTCGCTGCGCGGCTGCGGCAAAAATCTCGGCAGCTCGGCCTCGCGCGCCTGACCCGCGCCAATCAATTCCGCCAGCATTCGCTGCTGCTGCTTCAATTCCGCGACGACTTCCGGCGACGGCGGCGCGGCCTTTTCCGCCATGACCGGCGATTTGTCGCGCACCGAAAAATCCACGGCAAAAATCAGAATCCAGACCGCCGCCAGCCCGGCCCAGGCTTTCGGGTGAGGCCAGAAAATGGTTGAGAGTTGAGAGTTGAGGGTTGAGAGCCATGACCGGCGAATGACGAATGACGAATGACGAATGGCTTGTCCTTCGCGCGCCGCCGACAGAATTTCTCCGCGCCATTTGCCGGGAACCTGCCGCAACGGCTGGCGTTGGAGTCTTTGTTCAAAATCGTCCGATTTCATTTTTGTAGGAGCCGAGGTAACAAGGCTCAAACTTTCGCTTTCTCGTCAGAGACTCCTCACGTCGTCTCCTACGCTTTATTTAATCTCTTCGTGAAGTGGACGCAGCCGGTCGCGCAATTTGTCTAACCCGTAGCGATACCGGCTGGCGGCGGTGTTCGGCGAAAGGTCCAGCGCCGCGGCGATTTCCTCGAAGGTCAATCCCTCCCACAGTTTCAGATGCACGACGGCGCGTTGTTCCTCCGGCAGTTCGGCGAGCGCGTCTGCCAGTTCCTTGCGGAAAAAATTTTCGTCCGGGTCATTTGCCGGCGCAAACGGCGAAACGGTTTCGGCGGCGAAATTTTCCTTCGTCTTGTCTCGCGTGCCGCGCCGGCGCATCAAGTCAATCGCCGCGTTGTGCGCGAGCCGGATGAGGAAGGCGCGTTCGTCGCGGACGCCGGCGAGCAGTTCCGGTTCGCGCGCGACCTTGACGAAAATGTCCTGGAGCAGGTCGCGCGTGTCGGCCTCGTCGCGGGTGAAGTTCAGGAGAAAGGCAAAAAGCGGCTGCGCGTGCCCGTCGTAGAGCCGTTCGATTTCGGTCTCGCGCCGCATCTTGCCTTAATGACGCGCCTGCCGGGCAGATTTGTCTAGCCGGAAAGGGGAAATTATTCCCCGCCCGCCCCGCCTTGAAGGCAATCAAAAGACTTCGGCCTTCAATCCGGACACCTGCCGGACGACCTGCGCGATGTTGGAAAGGGTCTTGAGCGGCAGATGCCCGCATTCGGCGTGAGACATCGGGCGGTTGGCGGAATAAATCTGCACCAGGGAAATCTGCGCGCCGTCGGACTTCAATTCCTTGAGCCGGTGCGCGAATTGCTCGATGTCTTCCGCCGACGGCTCCTCGCCGTTGATGGCCGGGAACAGGCTTTGGATGACCACCGGACGCTGGCGCGCGAGGTGCAGGATGTTGGACAGGATTTTTCCAAGCGTCACGTCTTTCAACCGGCAGACCTTGTCCAGATATTCCTGCGTGCCGCCATCGAGTTTAACCCAAATTTCGTCCGACTTGGTGAACCGCTTCAAAATTTCCTGGACTTGCGCACGATCCAATCCCGTTGCGTTGGTGAGGAGCACGATCTTGAAGAACGGGAATCCGCCCAGCGCGCGGACGTGGACGACGGCCTGCACGACTTCGGCAAACTGGGACGACAGGGTCGGCTCGCCATCGCCGCTCAACGCCACGTGGCGCAACTGCAACAGCTCGTCCGGCAACGACTGGTATTGCGGATGTTCCCGCAACCGGCCTTGCAGGATATGCGCGAGCGTCCGTTGCAGTTCCGTGGCCATCACGCCCACGTGGAGCGCGGATTGTTCTGGCAGGGTGGCGCGATCCACCTCGCAATACAGGCAATCGAAGTTACATCGCTTGTCGGGGTTCATGTTGACGCCCAAGGTGAGGCCACGCGCCCGCGGTGAGATCACGGCATAGACGAAGCGGTTGTTAAGAAAATCCCGCGGCCGGTCAAAGGCGATTTCGCGCACCAAGAGGTGTCGCTTCTTTTCCGGTTGCCCATTCGCCACCAGAATTTTGTCAGTAGTTTCTTCCACAATGTTCACTAGTCATCCTAACCACAGGTGGATTGGCGGACTACACGGTTATTGCCAATTACTTGACATGATTTGTGGCATTTGCGGCCGTGTTTTTCAGGAAAATCACATCGTTCCGGCCCGCGCATTTCGCAGATTTTGGCAAAAGAGAAACATCTTTTGGTAATATGGCCGTTTCCATTGGAGAAGCGCGACTTTTGTTGTAAGCTTCGGGCATGAACACGAAAAACGACCGGGCNNGGCGCCTGCCACCTGTCCACCGGCGATGTTTTTCGCGCGGCCAAATGCCTCGCGGACGGGGAAAGAAGTCCCGCGCTGGATCACGCGCTGGGGTTCATGCGCCGCGGCGAACTGGTGCCGGACGAAATCGTCCTGGACATGGTGGGTGAGCGCGTGTGCTGCATGCGTTGTTGCGGCGGCTTTCTGCTCGACGGCTTCCCGCGCACCGTCGCCCAAGCCGAGGCGCTGGAGCGGCTGTTGCAACGGGAAAAACTGGCGTTGACGGCGGTGCTCGACTTCGAGCTGCCGATCGATGAAATCGTCGCGCGGCTCGGCGGACGGCGCACCTGCTCCGGCTGCAAGGCGGTCTTTCACATCATAGGCCTGCCGCCCCACGTAGAAGGCATTTGCGATCATTGCGGCGGGAAATTGATCCAGCGCGAGGACGACCGGCCCGAAGCCATCCGTGTGCGCATGGCGGCTTACGAAGAAAGCACCCGGCCGCTGATGGAGTTTTACCAGAAGCGCGGCCTATTGGTGACTATCGCGTCGGCAAAAACGCCCGACGAAACTTTCCAGCGGACGATGAAGATGCTCAACGACGTGGTCGCCCACTCAACAAATTCGCGGTAGCTGCTCGCCACTCGCCATGTCGAGAATGCGTTGAACGCCAATCGCACTTTTCAAGAGGACTCTCGCCGGACGCCCGCCGGTCACCCCGCCAATCACGCAAGCGTCCGCGCCGTCTGACCGCGCCCGGAGAACGGCCAGCGCGCGCCCGGCATCGCGCTCCGGGATGAACGCGGCGAACCGGCCCTCGCACGCGACTTGAAACGGATCAAGGCCGAGCATTTCACACGCGGCGTGAACGTCCTCGCGCACCGGGATCAATTTTTCCTCGACGAGGAATGTCAGGTTTGCGGCCTCGGAAATTTCGTTCAGCGCGCTCGTCAATCCACCGCGTGTCAAATCACGCAGGCAATGAATTTCAATTCCGGCGCGCAGCAGTTCCAAGACCGCGTCCGCCACCGGCGCGGAATCGCTTTCAATCCGGCTCTCGAATTCCAGCCCTTCGCGAACGGCCATGATGGCCATGCCGTGCCGGCCCGCGTCGCCGTTGACAAGGATGACATCGCCGGTCTGCACATTTTGCGGCGTAATTTTTTGCGTGTGTTCGATGACGCCGACGCCGGCGGTGTTGATGAACAGGCCGTCGCCTTTGCCCTTGTCCACGACCTTTGTGTCGCCGGTGACGATTTGCACGCCGCACTTTTTCGCCGCGTCACGCATCGAGCAGACGACTTTCCAAAGCGTTTCCATCGGCAACCCTTCCTCGATGATGAACGCGCTGCTCAAGTAAAGCGGCCGCGCGCCGGTCATGGCCAGGTCGTTCACCGTGCCGTGAACCGCCATCGAGCCGATGTCGCCGCCCGGAAAGAACAACGGGCGCACGACGTAGGAATCCGTTGTGAACGCGATTTTTCCCCCGGTCAATTCCATCACCGCCGCGTCGTGCTGGGTTTCCAGCAGCGGATTGCGGAACGCTTCCAGAAACATCTGGCCGATGAGCTGGTGCATCAGCTTGCCCCCGCCGCCGTGCGCCAGCAAAACGTGCGGATATTGCGAAATCGGGACCGGACAAGCGCCGGAAAATTCAATTGGTTCTTGAGCGCTCATTTTATTTTGCCGCAACGGCGTCAGGCTGCCTGCGATACCGGTAATACGCCGCGCAAGCGCCCTCGCTCGAAACCATCGTGGCGCCCAGCGGATGTTCCGGCGTGCATTTCGTTCCAAAGGCCGGGCACTCGTGCGGTTTGATTTGTCCCTGCAAAACCAGGCCGCTCAAGCACTCGGAAGATTCCTCGACGCGGGATTCGCCGACGCCGAATTTTTTCTCGGCGTCGAACGCGGTGTATTCATCGCTCAAGCCAAGCCCGCTTTGCGGAATTTCCCCGATGCCGCGCCACTTGCGCGG
>PLZL01000443.1 GCA_003152145.1 Limisphaerales bacterium | reverse complement strand
GAAGTGCTGCACGACGGCTGGTTTCTGACCGGCGACCTCGCGCACCGCGACGGCGGCGGCCGCATCGTGCTGGACGGACGGACTTCTTCCGTGATTCACGTCGCCGGCCACAAGGTTTTTCCGGAGGAAGTCGCCGCCGTGCTGGACCATCATCCGGCGGTGTTGCGTTCGCGCGTTTCCGCCCGGCCGCATCCGCAAATGGGCGAAGCCATCCACGCCGAAGTGCAATTGCGCCCCGGCCATTTCCAGACCACGAGTGAGGACATCATCGCCTTTTGCCGCAAACGGCTGTCGAGCCAGAAGGTGCCGACCACGCTCGAAATCGTCGCCGAAATCAGCACCACCACCAGCGGCAAAGTCCGTCACGGCTGAGATTTTTACTAAACCGCCATGCTCCGTTTCGCGCGGTTTTCGAGAAAGTCCCGCCGCCACTTTGCGCGGGAAGGTCTGCCAGCGCCGTTGCTGCCGATGGATTCCACAAACCACCACTCGCGCGGCACCTGCCAGCCTGGCAGTTTCTGAAGCAGGAACTGTTTCAGCTCGTCCTTGGTGCTGGGCCGGTCCGCCGCCACACACGCCACGATGAGATCCATCCGGTCCACGTTCCCGCTTGGCACGCCAAAGACGACACATTCGGCGACGGCTTCGTGCTCCCGCAACGCCTGCTCGATGATGGTCGGCGACACTTTCCGCCCGGCCACATTGATGTGGTCGTCGGTGCGCCCGCGCAGGCAAATCTCTCCGTTCTTGATTTCGGCCAGGTCGCAGGTTCGGAAAATTCCCCGGCCCAGCGCCGGTTCCGGCACCGGCCAATAGGTTTCGCCCACCGCGCGGCTGAGCACCAGCACCGCGCCGTTCTCGCCAATCTCCGCGTTCACATTTTTCATCGGGCGGCCCACGGAGGATTCATCCGTGCGCGGAGTCATGGTCGCGTCATAAGCGATGCCGCCACATTCAGTGGAGCCGTAAAAATTGTGGATTTTCACGCCGTGTTCCTCGAAGACGGCGCGCTCCAGCGTGAGCGGCAGCGGCGCGCCCGCCGAAATGGCCAGACGCACGTTGCGCAGAATCGCGCCGGCTTTATGCCAGGCGTGCCACAGCGCGGGAACAGCAGCCACGGTGAGATTCCAGTGGGCGTGCGCCGCGCAACGCAACGCCACCGGCAACGGCGACGGCACGAGATACAGCGGGATGCCGTGCAGCAGGAGCGGCAGCACGAGGCTCGAAAATCCGTAAGAGTAGGCGAGTGAAATCACGCCGAGGTTGGGCCAGTCGGGTCGCAGCCCCATCGTGGTCACGATGTTCTCCGCATCGGCGGCCAGTTGCTCCTGCGTGAAGGCGACGGCGCGCGGCACGCCCGTGCTGGCCGGGGTGGTCTTGAGATGACAGCACGGCAGCAGCGGCGGAGAAATCGCCAGCGGTTGATGATGCGCTTCGAGCGGACAGACCACGATGCGGGCGCGCCACGCGCGCAAAACGGCGATGATGAATTCGGGGGAATTGCCCTGCGGAAAAATCATCGCCGGAGTTTCCGGCACCGGAGTTTCAACTGCCTCGTTCAATTGCGCAAACGTCCAGCACTGTCCGGAAGCCAAATCGCGCAGGGCAATTTCATTTCGTCGTTCCTGGACAACCTTCTGCCAACGTTCGTAAAGCATCTGTTTTTACTTGTAATAAGCCATCAATCGTTTCAGTTGCAAGCCCGATCTCAATTCAATCAACGCGTTGAGCGCCGGAGGCGCGGCAGAAAATCTAACTTCGCTTATTTCTTTCGCCCCATCCGGGGATCAGCCCCGCCACCGCGCGATGGTCGAATTGGCACGTTTTTTGCGGTGGAAAAGGCGAACAACCCACAGGGACAAAGGGTTCTCGGATTCATACATTTCGGGGTGAATCGGCATGAGGCTCGCGCAGAGGCGCCCGCCCTGCAGGGGTCCTTGAACGGTCACGTGCGCGCCAGTAACAGTCCGCCATTTTATCCGCGAAACATCATCTGTGGATTCTCGGCTTGCCATTTTCTGCATTTATGAAACAGTTTCTATTGTCCGATCAGCTTCAAAATACCGAGGCCCGAATTTTTCTGGTCAATCAGGGAATCAAAAAAACCGTCACTGTGCAGCACGATGTCCGCCGCCAGGCCCGCGAGGTCGGTCAGCGATTTCACGTTGGGGATGACCACATTGTCAATGCCGATGGTCTGCTCGCGGTTGTTCTGCTGGTTGTTCAGGTCAATGTATTTCACCTTGCCGATGGAGACGTTCAGCATGTCAATGCCCGTGAAATCGTAGCCGGATTGTTTTTTGAAATTCGCCAGGGCGTTGCCCCCGCCGCCGGATTTTTGGGCCGGCAACTTGATGCCGGGCAGAAAAATGTTCGTCTGCCCGGCCTGGTTTTTCACGATGTCGAGTTCGCCGAGATTGAAGCGCAGGAGCGTAATGTGAATCTCGCGGCGCGCGAGCGCGGCGCGGTCGTATTCAACGTGGATTTCCGGGATGTCGAGGAACGGCGTGCCGCCGAAGTCCCGCGAATTATGGATTTTGAGATTCTGGATTTCCGCGGTCGGCGAAATGAGGGCGAGTTTCAAGCTGCCGATTTCCGCATCCAAGCCGGTCTGCGCGTGGATTTGGCGCTCCATCGCCACGCGCAGAATCGCGTTGTAGGACAGGAGCAAAACGATGACGGCCACGGCGATTAGCGCCACCGCGGCGAGGAACAGCCCGATCAGCCATTTGAAAATCCGCTTCATGGCGAAGTTATACGGCGCGTTTTATCGCGGGACAACCTGATTTGTGGCGGCGCGCGGCATTTTCGCCGTAAAGCTCCGCTGGAACGGCCAAGAAGTTTTTGGGAAATCAACCCCGCGCCGGCTCACGGCGTTGTTGGGGCCGGCTCGGGGCCGGCTATCCGTATCGGCGGATTCACCGGCAACCCCACCGTTTTGCCGCCGCGGAGCCAGAGCCGCCCGGAAAGGCCGGGGAGATTCGCGGGCGATACCACATTGGTATAAATCTGGTTTTGGATGCCGATGACCGCCATCCGGTTCCGGCGCTGGTCCTTCAAGTCCACGAATTTCACCGCGCCGATGGAAAGGTTCAACAGGTCAATTCCCGTAAATTTGTAGCCAGTAAGCGGGGCGACTGTCCAGCCGCCGCCGGATTTTCGGGGCACCAGGGTGTTGACGAAGGACATGAGGTTGGTCGCGCCGGCCGCGTTTTTCACCACGTCCAACTCACGGAGATTGACCCGCATGAGCGTGATGTGAAGTTCGTGCCGCCGCAGGGCGGCGCGGTCGTATTCGACGTGCAATTCCGGCACGTCAAGAAACAGCGTGCCGCCGAATTCGGCCGTGTTGAAAAGCTTGAAGTTTCCGAGCGTCACCTTGGGTTCCAGCACGCTGAAGGATGAATCGCCGATCTGCGGCTCCATGCCAGTGGCCACTCGAATCTGCCGTTCCGCCAGTTCCTTGGCAATCCACTCGCGGTTCGCAAGCACAATGATCACCAGAAAAATGACCACGAAAGTCAGCCACCAAAGGATTTTGAAAAACCAGCTTTGGAAAGTTTTCATGAGGTCGTTATACGTCTTTCCCCGGCGCGGGACAACAGGATTTCTCCCGTCAAAGCTGAACGTCTTCCGGCCTGACTTCCAGGCACTCATCCTGATCTTCCCAGACGGCGGCGGCGTAGGAATTCAAAAGCTTTGGCGCGAGTTCGCGGCCCGCGCGCGCGAGAAATTGTTCCGCTTGCTCCGCCGCGTTTTCGTAGGCCGCGTCGTAATTTCCGGCGCGGCGGCGTTGATGGTCGTCCCAGTGCGCGACGGCATGGACGGGTTCATATTGCTGCGCCCACGCTTCGATTTCGGCGCGGACATCGGCGGGGATTTCATCGAACGGCACGAGCGTTTCGTTGCAATGCTGGCAGATGAGGCCGGACTCGCGCACGTCGCGCGTGAGCAGCGGCAGAAACGGCGCGCGGCAGCACGGCGATTCCGCGTATGCCGCCGGCGGCGTGGCCAGCCGCTTGAACCAGACCTGCCGGTCATGTGCGATTTGCGCCGCCAGCCGGTAGGCGCCGATGAGCGGATGCGAGAGCCGCCACGCGCGGCCTTCCAGTTCGCCGAGCGTCTGCGCCAGCCAGCGCGCGAGCGTGAGGTCGTCCCAATCCTGAAACGCCCGGCCGTATTCCTGCCAGAGCGAGTCGAGCGGCGATTCCGATTCAAATGCCATG
>PLZL01000013.1 GCA_003152145.1 Limisphaerales bacterium | reverse complement strand
CGCGCATTGAGACGCAATGTGCCGGGACCAAAGTTCAGGCCGTTGTAAATACACCAGTCACCGCTGTTGATGTATCCCACATCCAGCGTGCCCTCCGAGCAAGTCTCGGTCTGGATTCCCGACTGGCTGCTGTAGTTTTCCGCTTCGACGCGCGTCGGCGGCGCGGTTACCGTCACGCTGACTGGCGCTGAATTAAGGCCTTCACCAAAGCTGTTTATGGCTGAAACTTCGTAGTAATATGTCGCGCCGTCAACCACGTTGGAGTCGGTGAAGCTTGTCACTAACAGATTGGTTGCAATGGCAGAATAGCTGTTGCCATCAGTCGAACGTTTCAGATTATAACTCGTGGCGCCCGGCGAAGCTGTCCAACTCAAGACAAGTTGCTGACTGCCCAGTATTACGCTCTGCCAGTTCGGAGCCGCCGGCGCTAAACTCCCGATGACTGGCGCCGTGTTGGAGCTCTCACCAAAGCTGTTTACGGCTGAAATTTCGTAGTAATAATTAGGACCGTTATTCAGGTTGGAGTCTGTGTAAGTTGTCCCTGGCTCATTCGTGGCAATGACAACATAGTTGCTCGCGTCGATCGAGCGCATCACATTATAGCCGGTGGCGGCGATGGAGGCATTCCAGTTCAATACTATCTGTCCGTTCGTGACGGTTGTGCCAAGCCAGCTTGGTGTGGCTGGAGCTGAAACCGGCGGCCCGACCGGCGTCAGGGTCAGGACTTCTCCAAACTGCGTCTGGTAATTGATAATGTTCCCGGTGAATTGCGTGGTTGAATTTACGGTAGAAGTGATCTGAACCGTCGTCTGCGGCCAGGGATTGACCAACTTCAGCATCTGGCCGGCGGTGCTGGTGATTTGCACGTAGGGAATCGAGCCATTGGTCATGGCGCTGGAAACCAGGAATCCGCCACAGGCGTTCAGATTTCCGAAACTGGCGTTCTGGTTAACCGGCCAATTGGGGAAAATGTGAAGGTTCGTCTGGTGACTCTGGAGAAACATGTTGGCCAGGGCGCAGGGGACAATGGAATAATCCTCCGTTCCTCCGCCCCCGAACGCAAACATGAAATTGGGAGACGCATGATAGATTATCGCAAAATCGAGGTTCGTCAGGATTTCATGGGGATTATATCCGACGGCGGCGGCTGAAGGATAGAAGGTGCAGCCGTCATTGCCATCATACCATTCCGCCGCCAGATAAACGGTGTTTTTGGCCGCCGCCAGCGTCGCCGGATCGCTTTCCAATCCAATATTCCAACCCGGGAAAATTGTCTGGGTGGAGTTCATGCCGGCGCTGGAACCCCGGGTTTGATGATCTTGATAAACATTCACCTCCGGGGTCGGAAAATCGGTGCCGGAAGCGGAGTCGCGAATCACATTCATCTCCGGCGTCACATAATTCGTCCCCAAAGCGTTCAAGCTGCTGATGCTGGTGGCTGGAACGATGGGCAGCGGCGATAATCGCGCTACAATGTCGCTCCACTTGGCGCGACGGTTGGCATCCACGTTCAGCACCTTGCTCATGTCAATCAGCGACGGATACACCAATTGAATGAAGGCCAGCGTGGTGGCAGGGTTCATATCGCTGGTGCTCCAGCTTTCGGCCACGGCGTCGTTATTATCCACGTATTGATTGTTGTTCANNTCGCGCAGTTCACCGCCGCAAACAAGGCGTCGGATTTTTGCGACCAGAAGGTATAGCCGTCATCGCTCCAGCCCGGGCTGGGAATCAAGTGGGTGTATAAATAGATTCCCTGGTAGCCGTAGTGTTGGGCGGTGGCCTGGCCGCGCGAGATGTGGTCGAGCAATAGTTGGTCATAATTGTCCGCCAGTTCCGGATGGTTGCACGCATAAGCGACCCAGAACGTCGCCTGAACATTGTAGTCCAGCGTGTAGTCGCCTTCCCAATACATGCCTGTCGAGCTGATGAAGTTGCCCCACAACCCCGGCGGCGGGCAATTTGACGCACTACAACACGCGAGCAAATAAAGCGACGCATACCAGTTGTTTTGAATTTGTTGGTCGCCAATCTGAATGAAGGACTTCGACCAGAAATTACTCCACCATTGATTGTGCTCTTGAAACAGGCTGTTCATGGAAGAAGCGTTGGCTTGCTGGCTCTGTTGCTGCGCAGCGGCCAGAAAATTGTTCGTATTGCGGTCCGTGACGGCGGCCAAGGCAATCGTTGCTTGTCCTCCCGCCGGCACGGTGAAGGTCAAGATATTGCTGTTGCCCGTCACCGCGACGCCAAAGACGCTTTGCATCAAAACTCCCTGGGGCGCGCAGCCATTGTAGGGCGCGTTGGTGTCACCGAGGTGGATGGCGGTTTTGTTCCAGCCCATGACGTCCGCCGCTAACGGAAAATTGGTCGTCACGCCGATGGCGATTCCGTTGGTGTAAATGGTCATGGTATAGCCGTCGTAAGTTACCGCCGTTTGTATCCATTGATTGGTGGGCAACGAACCGTTTGACGTTGCCGAATAAGCATTCACGGTAGAGTTGGTAAATAGTCCGGTCGGGCTGCTGTCAATTCCGCCACTCGCATTCAAGGCGGCGCTAAGTTTGCCGTTTGACAAAACCACCAGTTTCAAACCCCTCAAAAACGGATAGCCGGAGGCCGTGGCTGACCAATCCCGCAAAAATGCAGCTTTCATTTGTGCTGTTAATCGCCGCAAGTTTCACCCACNNGCCGGCCAGCACCACCGAACCACCATAAGGATCGGACGTATTCAAGCTGGCTGTGCCGGTGAGCGTCGCGGCGCCGGTGTTGGTGGACGTCCATTGCAGCAAAGAAGGAACGGCGTTGGGCGTTCCCAGCGCTTTCAATTGGGCGGACGACAACGCCTGGTTGAAAATCTGCATGTCGGCGATGCGTCCTTGCAATGGCGCCGATGAGCCAATGTGCGTGTGATTGCCGAGTTCAAGATACACAGCATCAGGCGAAACGCTCAACCAAGTTGAACTCGCTGAATAAGCGAGAGTGCCCGGATTGCCGGCCGTCCCGAAACCGTCGAGCAATTTGCTGGACAACGTCAACGGCTGCGAACCGGTGTTGGTCATCCTTACGTTTCGCGGCGCAAGATGTCCACTTTCGTCTGACGGCATTTGCGGAGGGCTGCGTGATCAGCAGCCAGAATTACACGTTTGAAATGTTGCGGGCGACGGACGAATGTGTGCTCAATGTGCCGACGTTGGAATGGGCGGAGAAGGTGGTGGCTTGCGGAAACGCTTCGGGCCAGTCGGTGGGCAAGTTCCAAGCGGCGGTTCCGCTGTCAGGCCCGTGTTTTAACCTGCACGGAATCAGGATACTCCAGCCGGTGGCGGCCAAAACTGCGGCTTCGATACCGGGTATTTGGTGGGAAGCAAAATATGACATTTGTCAGATTGTGGATAGGGAGGTGACTGTGGCATGATATTCTCGATGTTCCCAGCTAATAGCCGGGCGAAGGGGCTGCCTCGCAGTTTGGGCGAATTCCAAGCCCGCGGCAAGGCGGCGGAAAACGATAACGGTTCGAAGGGCGTTCGGAGAATTGTGAACGGAGCATCGCCGACATGACGGAGCATTTATATTATGCGGCGTCCCCTGTGGACTTTGAAACTCATCTCAACAAAACATGGCTCATGTATCACCCCAACACTGTCCACCAAATCGAGGCAAGGCCAAACATCAAACGCGATTCAGGTTGCCAGCCTGCTTCCAGAGAAAAAGGGAATGGTTTCACTTTGATCGAACTATTGGTTGTTATCGCGATTATCGCCATACTTGCCGCCATGCTTTTGCCGGTTTTGGGCAAAGCCAAAGCGAGGGCGCAAGGAATCGGCTGCATCAGCAACATGAAGCAGTTGCAATTGGCCGCAATGCTTTACGCGAATAACAATGATGATAATATACCGGCGAACATCACGCTGGCGCCACAAAATGGCGGCGACTCGACAACCGGCAAGCCGAATTGGGAGGATGGCACCTTTGCATCTCCCGCTAACAATGGCGTAACAGAGAACCCCGGTGGATGCGCAATTAATCCCTTTTATCTTGGAGTGCAGGGGAAAAAAGGCGGGAATCCAGTTGTGACATTGATTGGCACCATAGGAATCTATGCAAATGCAGCCGGAGTATATCATTGCCCCGCCGATCAATTCGTGGACCCGGCGTGGCACATGCAGCGCGTCCGGTCGTGTTCGATGAATGCGTGGGCGGATGGAACAGGTATTGGCGGTGGGCCGCAAAATGGGGTGAACTACAAGGTTTTCAAGAAATTTTCAGATTTTGGGGGAAGGTTAGCCGCTTCAGATTGCTTTGTTTATCTGGATGAAAATCCGATTAGTCTAAATGATGGATGGTTTAGATTTATTCCGGATGGAAATGGTGTTCAAGACGGGCCGGCGGTCAATCACGGTTTTTCCTCGTCGTTCTCTTTTGCCGATGGCCATGCGGAACTCCAGTTATGGCACGACGTATTTTTAAAGTATAGTGGTGTTAATGCTGGACTATCCGGAACGGATTCGATGTGGCTGGCCCAACATGGCACTTACCACCAATGATTGGTTCGCCCTGAAAAACGTTCAGCTTTCGTTGCTCCCGGAAGAAAATCAACTGACCAGCGTGCCCACTTTCTCGCCCAAGACCGCGCGGCGGAGATTGTGTCGGGTAAGCGAGCGACGTTGCCGCCGCTCGCTCCCCTCAGAACCGGACGTGAGAGTTTCCCCTCATCCGGCTCAAGCCGATGCAAAGCGCCGCCAAAGCGGAGCCGGTGTCACGACCGGACACCTTTACGATACAGACTTGCAGCCTCCTGACTTGGCGTTCACACTTGGGCCAGTCCATCTGGGCCCAGCGGGTTGCCCTGCCTGAGGACGCACACATGGATGAATCCACGTTCATTTGCTTTTCCTCTTGTGAAGGTTCTACAGGTGTTCTCGTAACGAACGACCCTGCTGGAAGTGGGCCTGCTTGCGCAGTGGGGTTCAAACCGCCACCCCTATCCGTCCGATTACGGGACGGCGTTGGCTTTTTCCAGCGTTCCGTTGCCCCGCATCCCGTCGGCCTTCCTTGCGGTCGGCCTTCCTCCGAGGAGGAGGGATGTTGGGTTTACCATGTTTCGCTCAAACAGTAATGGATGATTTAGCCCCTGCCTATTACACCGGCAGTCGTCTGATCCGTGTGCCCGCACACTGAAAACGGGCAACCTGACTGCGTGCCTTTTGGCTGGAGCCTGTCAGCGTCTTTGGCTCCTCAAGATTGACGATGCTTGCGGCAGTTCACTTGTGTTGGGCGTGTCATCCAGTCTA
>PLZL01000413.1:7383-19530 GCA_003152145.1 Limisphaerales bacterium | reverse complement strand
GCTGGGACACCGACCAGTTCCCCACGGACATCTACCTGACCACCAAAGTCATGCTCACGATCCTGAAATACGGTGGCTTCACCACCGGCGGCCTGAATTTCGACGCCAAGGTGCGCCGCGAAAGTTTCGAGCCTGTGGATTTGTTCCACGCGCACATCGGTGGCATGGACGCCTTCGCCCGCGGGCTCAAGATCGCCTCCGCCATCCGCAAGGATGGACGGCTTGCGAAATTCGTGAAACAACGTTACGCCTCATGGGATTCGGGCATCGGCGAAAGGATCGAATCCGGCAGGACCAACTCCGCTGAACTTGAAGCCTACATGCTCAAGAAGGGCGAAGTGACACCTAACGTCAGCGGCCGCCAGGAATTCTTGGAGAACCTCATCAACGAATTCATTTGAACCGCCGGTGCGGTTCCTCCGGCTGTGGTGTTCCGCGTTGCCCACGTCAACGTATGGATTGCCAAATAGACCCAGCTTGAATTTCCAGAACAACATCGGCGCGACGAGTTCGTCGAGCTGGGATTCCTGCAAAACTTTTCTGCGGACGAGTTCGACAAGATGCAAATAACAATCCGGATCGGGGAGTTCGATGTTCACGCCCGCCTTCACCGCCAGTTCGCATGCCTCCTTTTTGTCTTTAGCGACGGAATGGCCGTGTGCGTCAGGACGATAACTCAATTCCCAAATCGCGTAATAATCCGAAACGACAAAGCCCTTGAAACCCCATTCCTTTCGCAACACATCGCGCAGCAGCCATTAGTTCGAGTGCGACGGCACGCCGTCAATCTCGTTGTAGCTCGCCATCACGCTGATGGCGCCGGCCTTTTGAATCGCACTTTTGAACGGAGACAAAAAAGTTTCGCGCAACAGACGCATCGAGGCGTTCGACGGCGCGCAATTCATGCCGGACTCCGGCTCGCCGTGCGCCGCGAAATGTTTGAGCGTGGCGATGACGCGCTTTTTGTCGTGAAACGAAGCGTCGCCTTGAAGTCCCCGCGTCGCTGCAATTCCCAGTTATGTGACCAAATAAGGGTCTTCGCCGAAAGTTTCCTCGACGCGCCCCCAACGCGGGTCTCGCGCCACGTCCACCACCGGCGTGAGCGCCTGATGCGCGCCGCGCGCCCGCGTTTCCTCGGCGGTCATCGTGCAAAGTGATTCGACCAGTGCGGGATTGAACGTCGCCGCCAGACCAATCGGCTGCGGAAAACTCGTGCTGCCGACTCCCGCGTGGCCATGTAAACATTCCTCGTGAAATATCACCGGAATGCCGAGCCGCGAATTTTCCTTGAAAAATTTCTGAATCGCATTCGTCAATTCGGCCATGCCGCGCGCGTCCTTGCCCCTGCCCGCGTCGCTGGGCCGGCCAACCTGCCCAAGTCCATGGCCATGTTTGAACGCGGCCCTGGCTTTCTTTAAATCAAAATTTCCTTCGCCGTTCGTGAGCGTCTCGGATTTTTTCTGCCAGACACACATCCCTCACCCGTTTGGCGGCGGGCAGCTCGGAATTTGTGTAAATCGGAATTTTAGCGGCAGAATGTTTCTTCATGCGGCGATTTTCAATACCGTTCAATTTCAATCACGGCCTAAAATGGCGCGCCGCATTTCAATCGCAATCGCATGGAGAATTCTACAAACGCAGATTTTTAACAGGAGGGAGTGGAGAATGTTCGAAATCTTTTTTCGCGGTTTTCTCTGTTTGCTCGCTTTGCTCCTGTTAATTCCTGTAAAAACTTTCCGGCGGCCCGAGATAACTGGGCTTCACGCCGCCGAGATTTACGACAATTTTTTCCACCGCGACCGCCGGATCCACCATCCGGATTTTCAGCGTGTGGTAGCCCGGCGCCGCGATCGTGTGGGTTGATTTGACGTGGCGGCAATTGTTTTTCACCGATTCTTCCCAATCGCGATTCCCATTGCCCGCATTGAAATCGGCGGGAACAATCGTGACGGTTTGCGGCGCTTCATCGTCAAACGAAACGGCATATCGCAGCGGGCGTCCGTGAATGAAATTCAGCGTCGGGCCGACCGTCGTTTCGACCTCCAATTTTCCCGTGTTGAACAAATACATTTTGTATTCAAGGCACGGCGAATCTTTTCCCGGCGTCGCCTGCGCGTCGGTGGGCGCATCCGCGCGCATGGCCGACAGCGTGTGGCCGTAGTTCGGAATTTTGATCCAGCGATTCGCGCCAGCATCCGATTTCTTTGTGAAATGTTCCGCTTCAATGGAAACGCAGCCGTCGCTTTCGACAAAACCCTGTAGCGAATCCCGCGTTGGTTCAGACGGATTAAACGCGTTTATTTTTACCATCACGTCGCTGCCCGCGCCGGAAAATTTGATTTCGCCGGTGCCCGCGCCTTTTGGTGCCTTGCTCCAATCCACAGTGACCCAGAGGTGCTTTTCCTTTTCAATTGTTCCCGCGGTTTCGCTCAAAACAACCCATGGCGAATCGGAAGCGGCCGAAAATTCAAACGGTGTTTTTCCCTTGTTGAAAACATCAACGCAGCGGCGCTGCTGTTTGAACACATCAAACTGCGGCAATGAAATCTCGCCGTTCGTCGCGGATGTTTCCGAACCTTCGACCGCCACGCCCATCGCCGCCGCATCCGGGACTCGAGCTTCCGTCAGACGAACCGTGCCCAAATTATTCTGCCTCGGCCCGTCCCAGCTCCGGTAGCCGATATACGTTTGATCCATGAAATGATTCCATTTGCCGCCCGCAAATTGCGTGTTGAAGTAGTTCATCAAGTTGGTCTGGGCGGCGAACAGCTCGCGGGTTTGGGCGGCGAAATCGTTCGCGCTGGCGCGGCCCTGATTCGCATAAAGCGCGTTTTTCGCGGCGGCGAGATACATCGCGTTTAACCCTGCGCTGGCTTTCGTCGGGAACAAAACCAGCTCATAAAACGCGTCGCGGCTCTCCGGCGGCAATGCTTCGCTGATTTTTTCCGCCTTCGCCGCGAGCGATTCGTAATCCGCGACGACCTTTTCAAACTCTGCGTAATTCACCAGGCTGTAAGTGTTCGCGTCGATCAATTCCGGTTTGCGGCGACCATTGAATTTCGTGTAGGTGGAGATGATGTCGGCGATTTCACCGGCGTGTTCCGGCCCGAATTCACGTTCCGTCCAAAGCCGCGTGTAGTCGTCGAGTTTTTCGTGCGTCCATTTGTCCTTGTTCCACGCCAGGTGCATGAAAAATTCCAGCGGGAATTCGCAGCCTTTGAAATGGCCGACGTTGACGATCCAAATCCGGTCCGCGCCATATTGTTTGGCGAGCGACATCTGGTCCCAGACTTTCGCAATCGGGCTGGTGTTGAGCCACTGATAATTTCGCGGCCCGCCGTGGTAATCAAAGTGATAATAAACGCCCGCGCCGCCGCTGCGCTGGCGTTCCTCGGCGGTCGGCAATCGGCGGACATTGCCCCAATTGTCCTCGGCCCAAAGCAGTGTCACGTCGTCAGGCACGCGCATCCCGGCGTCGTAAAAATCCATCACTTCTTTGTAGAGACACCACACTTGCGGCGCTTTGGTCACGTCAGGATTGATGACGTCGGCAATTATTTTTCGCTGATCGGTCACGATTTTTTCAAGGAGTGCCATGTTCGCCTCCGGGCCGCCATCGGCCATCGGCGTGTCGTTCGCGCCGCGCAGACCGATGGTGATGAGATTTTCGTAATCTTTGTTGCGCTCGATGCCGTCGCGCCAGAAATTTGAGACCACGTCGGGGATTCGCGCGTAGTTCCAACTGCCGTATTCCCTTGAATACTTTCGGTCCCATTCCTTCTGCGCGCGTATCATTGGCTCCTGATGCGAAGTGCCCATGACGATTCCATATTCGTCCGCGAGCCTCGGATTGTTCGTGTCGTCTTCGTTGAACGCGTTGTTCCACATTGCCGGCCAGAGATAATTTCCGCGCAGACGCAGAATCAACTCGAACAAATTCGTGTAAAATCCCCGGCCATAATTTGCCACGCCGGACATGCCCGGCACCGTGCCGAATTTTTCGCGAACCCAGTTCGACAAATCCGGCGCTTCGTCATTGAGAAAGATGCCGCGATATTTGACCGACGGCGGACCTTGCACGAATTTTCCGACCTTCACAAAAAGCTGGTCGTGATGTGTCGCCGGCACATCCGCCCAATAATACCAGGGCGATACTCCGATTTGCTCGGACAAATCATAAATGCCATAAATCGTCCCGCGCTTGTCGCTGCCGCAAATCACCAGCGCGCTTTCAATTCCCGGAAACGGCTTGGGCACGACTTGGAGGAAGAATGATTCCCATTTGCCCGTGATTTCCGAGGCGTCAATTTTCTTTTCGCGCACGAGCCGGTCAATGATTTCGCTTTTGCCGATGGTGCCGATAAGGATGACGTTCGCGCCGGGATTTCCTCCGGCGGAGACAATTTGGGGCGTCCGGCCGGTGACGCGAAACACGTCGGTCCGCAAATCGTTCGCGGCGCGGACGACGCCGGCAAAATCATTGGTGTCCACGGAAATCACGGCGGGCGAATTTGCCGCGCAGATGGGAAAACTGTCGCGGCTGCGCGCGGATTCGACGCATTGAACCTGCCCCAGCGCAAGGCAATCGTGTGGCATCGCCAGCGACAGCAAAAGTGACAATGTTTTCAGCAAAACGTTGGAGATCCGGTTCATAAGATAATTCATTTCATTTCGTTCAACGCGGAGGCCATGCGCGGAATTCTGCGCTACAGTGCAGCAGCCCTAGCATATACAACATTCCGTCGTAATAGCGATACTGTCCGGACGGAATCGGAACGTTCCAGAGCTCCGCGACAAACTGGCCCGCGCGCGGCGTCGTCGCGGCGAGCGCCGCCACGGCATTCATCGCCACCAAGCCGGGCGAATGATCGGGGGAAAGCGGCCGGCCGTCCACCGTGAATTGGTTCCCGTAATTGGTGATGCCTTGGGACGCGAAAAACACCAGCAAGCGGTCGCTCAATTCCCTTTCATGAATGTCCTTTGCCCACCACGACCAATCCACTGACCAGTTCATCGCCACGCGCCAGGCGTCGAACCGGAAATCCACGGAATCTTTTTTCCACGGCGCGGCCCACGGTGAACCGTCGAAGTTCGCGTATTCCGGGCAAAGCCCCGTCGCCGGATGCGCGGCGCGCTGAAAAAACTCGCGGCTGGCGGCGGCGGCTTCGGCCCAGAATACGCGGTCGTCTTTCGCCGCCCAGCGCGACCACAGTTCGTAAAACGCCGGCAACTGATAGGACGGGTCGGTATGTTCGCTGTTTTCCAAATCCGACGTGAACCGCACCATTTTATGCGCCGGGCTGAACAGCGCCGCGCAGGTTTTCCGGCCGTGTTGCGTTTCGCCGGTGATGGTGGCGCGGTTTTTCAAATCGGACAACAGCCGCGCCGCCTCGGATTTGTAGTTGTAAATTCCCGGGCCATCGCCCCATCGGCCGGAAGCGAAATACAACGCAGTCACAAAATGCTCCTCGCCGTCGGGCGCGGGCATTTCGTCGCTCGCCACGCCGTTGGTCTGCATGGACCAGGAAAAATACCCGCAAGCCGGATCGTTCGTTTCGGCGTGATACATGAACGTCCGCGCCCAGTTCCACAATGCGTCGAACTCCGCGCGCTTGCCCAGTTGCACGGCGATCATCATGCCATAACTCATGCCTTCCGACCGCACGTCTCGGTTGGCGGAATCCCAGATGTAGGCGAGCGGACCGTTGGAATTGCCGCCAGCGGTAAAATACAGGGCTTGATTCGCCGGGTCGCCATGAAACAACTGCTGGAAGGAGGCGTTGATCTTGGCGGTAACTTCCTGGGGCGAGTGGCCGGCCTCGACGAAAAGATTCCGGTAATGCCCGGTGGCGAATGCACCATTATTTTGAGAAGTTTGAGCACTGCGGCACGCCGTCAAAAAAAGCGGCGAACACAAACCTGCTCCAAGACAAATCCATTTCTTCATTTGCTGTGATTTTTGAGCCTAATAATTTGATTTATTGCGGTGACCAGATTTGGAACTCACCACTGCAATGCAGCAGCGCCATCATATAAAGAAAGCCTTCGTAATAACGCTCGATTCCATCCGGTGTCGGCGTGTTCCACAAGGCCTCGACGAATTGTTTTGAACGCGGATTCGTTGCCGCGAGGCTCGCTTCAGCGTTCACGGCCACAAGTCCCTGCGCGTGCCGGTCATCCAGTTGTTTGCCGTCGAGCGTGAATTGACAGCCATAAGTTTCCATTCCTTTGGATTCAAAAAACGCCTGCAACTTGTCGCTCAATTCCCGTTCGCGCTCATCTTTGCCCCACCACGACCAGTCCACCGACCAATTTCCTGCGGTGCGAAACGCGTCGAACCTGAAATTCGATGCGCCGCGATTCCAGCCATTGGTCACCGGCGTTCCGTCAAAATTTGCGTAGTCGGGAGCCAAACCGGTGACCGGATTTGCCGCCCGCGGAAAAAAACCGCGGCTGTTGGTGGCGGCTTCCATCCAAAAATCCTTGTCAGCCGCCGGCCCCCAGCGCGCCCACAATTCATAAAACGCGGGCAGATGATACGACGGATCGGTGAACTGCGGACGCTCGGTGCTCGGCGAGAACAAAATCATTTTGTGCTCCGCGTTGACGAGCGGCCCGCACGAAACGGTCCGGCTGAAATTCGTGTTCCGGCGCAGCATGGAAATTTCCCCAGTGATGTTCGCACGATGCACCATGTTCCGCAAAAGTTCATCCGCCTGATGTTTGTAATTGTAAATCCCCCGCCCGCTGCCCCAGCGGTTCGCCGCGAAATAAAGCGCCATGACATAATACGACTCGCCGTCCGGCGCGACATATTCACTCATGGTCACACCATTCGTTTTCGCCTGCCACGAAAAAAATCCATAGGACGGATGCGTCGGCGAGTCGTGATATAAATAAGTTTTCGACCAATTCCAAAGCGCGTCGAACTCCGCCTGCTTGTTCATCTGCACCGCGATCATCATGCCATAGGACAAGCCTTCCGTGCGCACGTCGTTGTGTTTGATGTCGGTGATGTAGGCGAGCGGTCCGTTCGAGTTGCTGCCGGCGGAATAATAAACCGTTTGGTTTGTCGGATTGCCGTGAAACAATTGCCGGAATGCCGAATCCACTTTCGCCCGGATTTCCGTTTGCGAATGGCCATTCTCGGCAAAGAGATTGCGGTAATGCCCGGTGGCAAAGGCGCCCGAACCTTTGGGATTGCCATGGGATTTGTGGAGACCGCTGCACCCCGTCAAAACAAATGCAATTCCGGCTGAAACAAGGGATGAAATGGCAACAACGTTTCGCAGGCTGGTTTTCATGTTCCAAATTTACCTTGAACCTGCCAGCACGGAAGCAGCCTGGATGTATCTTCCGGCGAATTTCAAAAATACCGGCCAGTTCGGCGCGTCCGTGTGACCACCGCTGTGCTGGCGAAAAGCGATCTCGCCGTCAGTCAAATCCGTTTCCATTGGCGGAAAATTGGTTGTCCCCAAATCTTTTTTGCCCAGCAACGTATAGACCGGACCGGCGGCGGCGGCGGCCATAAACATGCCTTTGGCATCCACCCAGCCGTCGCCTTGCGTCGCCCCGCCGCTGATGAAAACCGGACGCGGAGCGCACAGCGCGATCAATTCGTGGGCGTCCACCGGCAGGTCGTTCCAGTTCAGCGGGCCGGCATATTTGATGAAGTTCCCGGCCATCCAATGATATTCGCCGTTGCCGGCGACATTTTCGACTACTTCGCCCCAGTCGCGGCGATTCAATTTTGCGCCGCCTTCGCCGGAGGAACTGACGTAAGCAATGGCAAATCGCGGGTCATACGCCATCGCAACGATGGTTGCCTTGCCATAACGTGAATGACCTTCGATCCCGACCCGCTTCGCGTCCACGGCCTTGTCGGTTTCAAAATAATCAAGCGCACGGCTCGCGCCCCAAGCCCAGGCTCGCAGCGCGCCCCAATCATCCGCTTTGCGGGATTGCCCTTTGTTCATCAGGCCGATGATGCCCTGCGTCAGCCCCGCACCGTTGTCGGCTTGAACGCTGTTGGGAGTGATGACGGCATAACCCCAGCCCTTGGCGAGAACTTGCTGCTGCCAGGTCGGACCGCCGCCCCCAAATCCGCCACCGAAACCGCCGCGCGCAAAACCATTCGTTCCGCCGGGGGCATTCGTGCCGCGTAATCTGCCAAAGCCACCGGTGCCGAAGTTGAAACCGAATTGCATCATCACCGGCACCGGGCCGGTCGCGTTGGCCGGGGTTGTCAATGTCACGTCAATGTTGACGGTGATGTTCCTGAACGACGAATTGTCAACGTGGCCGACGAGTTTTTTCGTGATGACCGGCACCGTGCCGTTGGTTTCCATCGTCGTGCTGGTCACTTCCCAAATTACTTTTGGTGTGTTTGCGGGAACCCGGCCATAAATTTCCCGGTCAAAATCCTCCACGATTTCCGGCCGACGGTGTTTCCACCACATTCCGGGGGTGGTGACTTTTTTCTGGAGCGGTCCAAAAGGTAAAAGCCCCTCAAGATTCCACCATTTTTTTGCACGAGTGGGATTCTTCAACACCAAAGGGTCGGGCAAATTTGGAAATGGGTTCGCCTTGGATTCGTCGTAATTGGCGTAAAACGGTGAATTGGTGTTGTTGCCATCCCGACCGCGCCGGATGGAAGTGATTCCCAAAAGCTTCATCATTTTTTTGTGGTCTTGTTCCGTGGCGGCGTTATTGCCGCCGCCGAAACCACCGCCCACCCGACCGGGCTGCGCGCCCGGAACGGTGGTGGCGGGGACGTTATTTGACATTGGAACGATCTGATTTGTGGCCGTCACCTGCGCATGGGCGGGAAGTCCCACAGACATCAGCAGGGAGATCCCAGCGGACACACCAAAACCCGTTGCCAGAATATGCAGTGCTTTCACGACGGGATTCATGAGTGGTAAACTAGTTGTCAGAATTCAAAAGAAAAGGCTTAAAACCGGGATGTGAGACGCTGGCGTCATTCTTTCAACGGGATTGAAACGGGCATGGATTGGTAGTGAGCATGTCATGGCCAGGTTACGCGATAAAATGCCGTGTTCCCCCCGGCGGAGTTGTCCACATTGGTGGTGGCGTAGGCCTTGGAGGTGGCCGGTATCCCGGTCGCCACCGTCGTCCAAATTACCGGCGGGATCAGGGAAGTGGTTTTTTGCAGCGTGTAGGTCGGTGCTGTCAGCGACATTTCCGGCGGCGGCGAATTCCATACGAGCGCGACGGCCGACGGTCCGCTGGAATAAACTTTCTGGATTTGGAATGGATTCACTTTGGCGTAGCTGATGCCGTCATACCAGGTGCGGTTGGTATTGCCGAGAAGGGTAGTCCCACCGGTTCGGATCGCGTTATCATCCACGAGCACGTTGATTGTATAATTGTTCGAAACCACGACCCGGCCGACATAAGCTTGATAGAGATAATTAGTGGTCGAGCTGGTGTTGGTCAGCACGAGGCTGGTGTCCTGGGTCCAAGGTTGGACCTGTTCGCATTTCTCCGACCGGTATGTCTGCATGCTACCCACGGTGAGGCCGGCTTGGATTCGCCAGTCGGCGTTGGTGGTGGCAGTTCCCCAGAAATTGACCCACACGTCGTAAGTGCCGGAACTGGGCACGGTGATTTGAGTCACCAGGTTCGTCGCGTTTTCGGCGGCGGCATCCGCCGAACTCAAAATGGTTCCGCCGTTGCCGACGCCGGTTTGGGAATGCCATTGGTTGGCGGCGGAACTCAAGGTAAGCGTGGCCCCATTGGTCAGCGTGGTGTTGCCGCCGGCACCGGCAGTGGCGTCCACATAGTGCATCTGTCCGGCGACTTCCGAACGATGTTCGACAATGCCGACGGGGGCTTCATCATAAATCTGCGCGGTGGCGTAGCTCCCGCGGAACCAAATCAAAGCCGTGTCATTCCCGTCCCAGAGCGGCACGATCGGGCGAAGGTTGTCGCGGACCGAGTTCTGTGTGATAGGCGTCCAGGTGAAACTCGCGCCGTGGTTGGTGGTCATGCCTTTCCAGATTTCGCGCACGGCCGAATACGGCTGGTTCGTGTCGAACACGCCAGGCGTGACTGCGCGCGGATCATACTTCGTGGAAATGTAAATTGTATTGGGATCATTCGGGCTGAGAGCGCCAAGGCCCACATAGTCCGCCTCTGCGGAATACACCTTGTAACCGGCCTGGCATAGATAAGCAGGTGTCCATTTTGTGCCGTCGTAGCGGCAGAAAAAGAACGCGTGATTCGGATCCTCCGTGTCGGGGTAGCCGGGAGGGTGGATGGACTGGTTGATACGTGCGCTGATGATACATTCAATCGTTCCGTCGGCGTAACGCTGCACGTCGTCATCCCAGCAACGATAGTTGGTCATGCCCGGCGGCATCACCGTGCCATTTGAGAACACCAGTTGGAAATCTGAGGAGAGCGGTGCGTTTGTGTCGTTCAGGTTGCTGTCCACCACGGTCCCGTCGGTTTTGAAACTCATGCCGTTGCTGATGTAGCCGTGATAAATGCTGGTGAGCGTGTCACGTGGATGCGATTCGGTGCAGATGAAGTCAATCCGATCTTTGCCATTATCCGAGAACCTGTAATATCCGGGGTTGTAGCCGGAGCCTGGATAACTTCTGTTCAATTTCCCGTAGTATGTCCAACTGTCGCCGTAGTTGGTCGAAACCAGCATGTTCATACTCTTAATGTCCAGGGATCGAACGAAGGTGTAGGTCCGGCCTTCGGCAGGCAGATAGTGGGGATTCGAATAGCTGGCCATTTCGCTGCTGGTGGCGCCGAGGGCTTGCCAGTCGAATGTGGTATAAGGACTCCAATTGGTGCCATCAAAGGTGCTGAAGTAACTGAGATAGTTTTGGTTGTGACCGGTCCATTGCCCCAGATACTTGCCGTCCGGCCGCAGCATGAATGCCGGTCCGTTATGATCGTCGGGTCCCAGTGTTCCGCTGGTCATCAAAGTGGTCCTCTTTGAGGTTCCGCTTGGGATATCGAATATGCCTGCTTCAATCGCTCCGCTGCGAGGCGAACCGCCCAAACCGCTGCCGTTGGCGTCCACACCCACCACCAGCTTGCCACCCGTCGGATCAACGATGGCCCGCTCGTCCGAATACCACGTCCACGCTCCGTTGTCATTGAACTGGATTAAATTGCCGCCCACCATATCCCGCGCCTGGCCTTGCGCGGAACGCGGCGCGAGCAAGGCCGCAAGCGTAGCCAGAAAAATTAAAAAGGTCGGCACTGCTGAATGGCATGCAGAAATTTTTTTCACGAAGTGGCGTTTCTTAAAGTTTATGGTTTGTCCGCCTTGTATTCAAACCAATCAAAATCCGCTGGAACCGTGTTCGTTTGTCCGTTGCCCGTGGCA
The DNA here is from genome assembly GCA_003152145.1 of Limisphaerales bacterium. The sequence continues at coordinate 8,159 of PLZL01000413.1, read as the reverse complement.
TACAAGCCGATGAACACGCCGGTGAATCCGCCGATTTTTTCCGAAGACAAATCGCGCGTCAACCCCGAGCCGAGTTTTTTTATGGGACCGTTTTTCGGCTGGCAGAAAAATTCATACGATAGCGGCGCGGCTTTCACGGACAAAACGACATCGCCGTCGCCGACCGGCTCAAAGTGAACCGGCTCGCTCATTTTTCCATCGAGAACTTTTCGGAAGAAGACCTGCCGTTTTCCGTCCTTCAAAGCGACGCCAATTTCAAAATGATTTTTTTCGTTGCCGCGAATGACGAGCCCGGCTTCTTCGTTTTCATGCTGCGGCTTGAAATCCAATCGCGTCGAAAACCGGCAACTCAAATCCATTTGCCGCCTCCCGACAAATGCCGGTGAATCCACGTCGTTCATCGTCACCGCCGAACCATTGAGCCGCAGCCAGCCGGGACGCCCGGCGAGTGAATAATTTTCATCACGCGGATTCCGCAGAAAATTCCATTGGAGATTCAAATTCGTTCTGTCGAACTCGTCCCTGACTGGTTCTTTTTTCCAAATGTGTTGCGGAAGACGCGGCGCGGGCGGATTCGTTACAAAAGTGACGACTGGCCAGCCGTCCGCCAACCACCTTACCGGCGCCAGAAAAGTTTCACGTCCGAGGTGATGAAATTTTCCGCCTTGCGGGCGGATGCCGAGACAAACCGTCCACCAGCCGCCGGGCGTTTCGACCAGGTCGGCATGGCCGAGAGCTTGGATCGGGTCTTCGGGATGGTCGCGGTGGGTGAGGAT
>PLZL01000413.1:0-7361 GCA_003152145.1 Limisphaerales bacterium | reverse complement strand
TGGGCGATGAAACCGTCGCCGCCGCCTTCGTGCCGTGTGTAATAAGCCGTTCCGTCGTCGTCAAAGAAAAGCGAAGGATCAATTCCGGCGTGATCAATCCAGACGGGTTCCGACCACGGGCCGGCGGGATTTGTGGCTGTCACAAAAAAATTTCCGCCGGCGCCCACGAGTGTCGTAACCATAAAGAATGTGCCGTCGTGATAGCGCAGCGTCGGCGCGTAAATGCCGCCGGAGGCGCGGGCATGGTCAAGGTTCAACTGGCTCTTGCGTGTCAGGCAATAGCCGATTTGCCGCCAGTGGACCAAATCCTTGCTCTGAAAAATCGGGACGCCGGGAAAAAATTCAAACGAGCTGTTGACCAGATAATAGTCGTCGCCGACGCGGCAAATGCTCGGGTCGGGATGAAAACCTGGGATGATTGGATTTTGAAAAGTCCGGCCGGTGGCAAAACCGGCTTGCGAAATACCGATCAGCACGAACGCGATGGCGATGGCAATTGGTTTCCGAAAGGTCATGCTGAATTAAAGTTGGTTCATGAATCTTCGCGTGGCTGATTTATTTGCCCTGATTGAACGCGGCGACGACCTGATGAATCGCCCGGGTATGTTCCGGGGCGCTGCCGCAACAGGAGCCGATGACGTTGGCTCCGGCCGCCAGCGCCCCACCCACCCCGCCCGCCATGTCGGCGGGCGATTGTTTGTAAACGGCCCGCCCCTTTTCCAGCACCGGCAGACCGGCATTGGGCTGCACCATGACCGGCAACTTGCAGTGTTGACGGTAAATTTCCGAAACTTTCGCCGCGCCGGCCATGTCCATGCCCGTGCCGCAGTTCAGGGCCACGATGTTCGCGCCCCGCGCCTCGACAAATTCGGCGGCCGCCGCGGGCAGGACGCCCATCATCGTGACATAGAACGTCTTGTCCGCGGACAAATCGTAGGCCAGTGAAGCGACGATGCACGGGGCACCGGCGGCTTTGGCGGCGTCAATGGCGATGCCGATTTCATCCAGCGACGTTTGGGTCTCGATGATGATCGCATCCGCGCCGGCTTCGACCAGCGCCCGGGCCTGTTCCTCGTAAGCGGCCCGGGCCTCGTCCTGCGACAGGTCGCCATAAGGTTCCAGAATTGCACCGAGCGGACCAAGGTCACCGAGCACGAAACCATCGCGCCCGCCAAACGCTTCGCGCGCGATGCGGACGCCCGCCTGGTTGATGGCGCGCAAGTCGTCAACGTGGTTGTGCCGCTTCAGCATGATGCGGCTTCCGCCAAAGGTGTTGGTGATGAGGCAATCCGCGCCGGCGTCCGCGTAATGCCGCTGAATGCCGAGCACGCGGTCGGGGTGCGCGAGATTCCAAAGCTCGCCACAGGCGCCGCTTTCGAGGCCGGCCAGCATCAGTTGGGTGCCCATCGCGCCGTCGCAAACCAGACGGCGTTCCAGCAGGATTTCTTGAAGTGATTCTTTCATCATTAGCGCATGGTTCCGGGTTGCGTATGAAGTATGGTTAAGCCAACCAATGATTATGTTCAAGACCCGAATTTAATGCTAGAGTATGGCCAACGACGCCATTTATCCTGTTGAACCGCATACGAAAATCGAAGGCAACCACATGAGCGTCGAACTGCATTTTAATAATCAACGGCGTGACGTCGCGCCGGGCGTTTCGTTGTTCGACTATGCCGAATCGCTGGGCATCAACGTGCCGACTTCCTGCCGCAAGCAGGGCAAATGCAAGGAATGCGTGGTGGAAGTCACCGAAGGCATGGACTGTCTTTCGGCCCGGGTTCCGGCGGAGAAACATCTGAAGGGCAACTTCCGATTGTCTTGCTCCTGCTGTGTCGTTAAAGACGCCGGCGTCGTCCGCTGTCATACGATGCGGCGCGGTGAAATGCGCATTGAACGCGATGCGCTTCATCTTCCCGCTGGTCATCAAAAACTGAAACTTGAACCGGCGGTGACCCGCGACGGCGACCGGATTCTGTTGGACGGCGAAGAAATCGCGCGCTCGACCGGCCCCATCCACGGGCTGGCCATGGATTTGGGCACCACCACCGTCGTGCTCCGGTTCCTGAATCTGGAAACCGGCGAGGTTATTGCCGATGCTGCCTTTGAAAATCCCCAGCGGTTCGGCGGGTCGGATGTGATGTCGCGGATTCATTACGACACGGAGGAAGGCGGCCACCTGCTGCAAAGGACGCTGGCCGGGTATCTCACCCATGCCATCGAGGAATTTCCCGTGGACCCACGGACGATTTACGAAATGGTCGTGGCGGGAAATTCGACCATGCGCGACATGTTCTTCCGCCTAAACGTTCATTCCATCGGGCAAAGTCCCTACCGTTCCATCACCGAACTGGAGATGGCCGATGGCCGCCGGCCCACGACCAGCCTGGCTGAACCGGCAAAAAAATTGTTGCTGCCGTTGCATCCCAAGGCGCGCGTTTATGGCCTGCCCATCATCAGCGGCCATGTCGGCGCCGACGCCGCCGCCTGCATGCTGGCCGTGGACTTGGCGAATGAGGAACGGCTCATCGCCGTCATGGACATCGGCACCAACACGGAATTGATTTTGGGGAACAAGCACAAAATTTTTGCCGCGTCCTGTCCCGCCGGACCGGCATTTGAAGGCGGCAAAATTTCCTGCGGCATGCCGGGATTGCCGGGCGCGATTGAAAAAGTGAAGCTCAACGCCGACGGTTCGTTTTCCACGCAGGCGATCGGCGGCGGCCCGCCGGAAGGCATTTGCGGTTCCGGCCTGATTGACCTGTTGAGCGAATTGTTGAGGCACAACCGGATCAACGCCCTGGGCCGCTTTGAAAACGGCGAGGACCGCATCATCGTGGACGCGCGTGGCGACCAGCCGGTTTATTTCACGGAAAGCGACATCAACGAACTGGCCCAGGCCAAGGGCGCGAATGTCGCGGGCTTGCGCGTCGTGTTCGATCAATACGGCCTGCGCTTTGAAGACCTCGACATTTTTTATCTCGCGGGCGGATTCGGCCGGCACTTGAACATCGAGTCGTCGAAGCGAATTGGTTTAATTCCCAACATTGACGATTCAAAAATTTTGCAGGTGGGCAACGCATCCGTCGAGGGCGCGTGCATTGCGCTGCTGTCCCGCACGAAGCGCGCGGAATTGGAGAGTTTCGTGAAGCGCGTCACGCATTGCCGGCTGGAAACGCATCCGAATTTTTTCAATTACTTCGTCGAGGGCTGCCAGTTCAATCCGGTCGAATCTTCGCATGCGGTGGCAAATTCAACGCAGACTTCCTGAAATGTTTGAATTGTTTGAAACAAACCCGCCGGTGAACGTGCAGGAACCCGAATACAAACGGTTGCTCGGCTATCCGAAAAATCACGCACTGGACGGACGCCCGCGCGAACTCGCGAGCTGGGCGCGGCAGTGGTATGCGGAAAACGGCAGGCCGTGGTTTTACGCGCGGCAAATGAACGCACTGGAACTGGCGAACGGAAAATTGCGTGTTGCCGGAACGGAGTTTTCGTCGAAACAGCTTCACGATCAATTCGCCGAGGCGCAGGCGGACAGCGCGATGCTCGTCGCGGTGAGTGCGGGTCGGGAATGCGAGGAACACGCGCGACAGCTTTGGCAGGAGTCGAAACCGGACGAGTATTTTTTTATGGAAATGTTCGGCTCGGCGGTCGTCGAACATCTGGTCACGGTCGCCAGCGGCCGCATTTGCGGCTGGGCGGACCAAAACGGCATGGCGGCCTTGCCCCATTACAGTCCGGGCTATTCGGGCTGGGACATCTCCGATCAAACCAAACTGTGGCAACTGATCCGGCAAAACGGCGCGGTTCATTTCGACGGCAAGCTCGACGTTATGGAAACCGGAATGCTCCGGCCAAAAAAGTCGCAGCTGACCGTTTTTGGCGTGACGCGCAATCTGGCAAAGGCGCGTGGTCTTGCAAGATTGATTCCGTGCGAAAATTGCTCGCTGCCCAATTGCCAGTATCGCCGTGCGCCCTACCGGCACGCGCCGCCGCAGATTGAAGATGTGCGCGCCTTGCTCTCGAATGTAATGGGAATTTTTGACGACCGAAACAACGCTTCCGTTTTGAAAACTGACGCCAAATACACGATCAATCTGCGCGCGCTGGAAAAATGGTCGAAGGAGCGGCTGCAACTGGATTTTTTACGCGACGGCGCGGTCGCAGCCAGATTCCGTTACGAAGGCACGACGTGCTCGAACATGGGACGCGCGCTGGAATTCGATTATCGCGTCAAGCTCGCGCCGCCGGAGGACCATTACCGGATACTCGAATTGCATTGCGCGCCGGCGCCCGGCGACACCGGCCACCAATTTCAGTGCGAATATCTGAACAATGCCGCAGCGTTCATGCGCAGCATCGCCGGCGAAAAACCGCTGCTCGGAAAACCCTTGAACGACGTTTTGACGTGGGAGCGGCCCTGGAATCCATCCGGCTGCTACTGCGACGTCGAGCGCCGCGCCCACAAATGGGGGCTGGTGTTTGAAGTGATTCATTATGCCCTGGTCCGGCACGAACGGGAAATGGCGGATGGACAGGCCGGGACAATTTTGGAAAAATCCGCCACCTGATACTTGATATGACAAAACTTTGTGACATCAACGGGGCGGCAAAGGAAAAACTTCCGCCCGGTTTCACCGACAAATCGGGCATCGGCGTGCATTATACCGACGCCTTCATCAAACCGATGAACACCAAGCTGCCCGACGGCACGCGCGTTGGTTGCAAACGCAAAGGGCTGAAATTGATGCTCACGGTTGGCGCCAAAAAAGGCGAAGGGTTGATGCGCCGGCTCGACGTCAGCAAGGACCCGGTCGCGATGTTGAATGCAGCGCTGCAGGAAGCGGCGAAAGCGGCGGGCGTGGAATTGCAAATCACGGACACGGAAATTTTGATTGCAGCCTGAAGTTTAGCGCAAAAAATAATTGTCTCCTTTCTGGGCGAAAAAGCGCAAAGAGTTCAACCGCAGCTTGCCGCGCCGAAATTGAATGAAGGCGGGATGAACGCGGATTGACGCTGATGTTTTCCCCCTCTCCGCATCGGATGGGGAGAGGGCCGAGGTGAGGTGAAGAATTGCTCAACCATCAACTGCCTTCTTGCCTCTGCCCATTTTCCGGCGCAAACTCACTGCGTCCTAAAAATGGGTTTATATGAGCTACCAGGAACGCGCCATTGCAGACGGCCACGCCAAATTCTCCGGCGACCCGAACAACGACATCCAGCCCGTCAGCAAGGAGGCGCTCATCGGCGCGATCAAGAAATGCCACCAGATCCTTTGGGCGGGCGGCAAGCTCTCGCCGGCGGCGGCATTATGAATCTGACTCCATGAATCCTTTCACTAAAAACCGCAGCGCCCGACAAAATCGATGCGCTGGCGTGGATCGCTAGATTGACGAACGAGGGGTTTGTGAAAGTAATTGCCACCAATGAAAATTAGAAAGCCAAGTCTAGCAATGCTATCGGACAGGTCGCTATTGGCTTTGGCAGCAAAAAAGGCTTTTAAGTTTGCCGACCGCAGACAATGGTATCACGATCGGACGCAGTCGTTAAGCTTCATGGCTCGACTCAATTTCCACGTCGCTCAACTTTCGCGTGAGATTGAGGGCGTAACATACGAGCCATCGGCAAAGACCGTATTCCCAGCCCCCAAGCGAATTGAATCTCGCGATGGGAAAGATTCTTACACTTACAGACCGCTGTGCAGGCAGGCTTTTCGAGATGAAGTTGTCGAAGTCGCCTTGCTCTCCTTGCTCGCAAATCACTTTGAACCTTTGTGGGGCGACCCGGAAAATGACCGCTTTCCAGATTTGTGGTCGCTTGGCAATCGACTCCATCTCGTAAAGTCAGATCAAGACCGGGCGTTCTCGGTTGGTAATGCCCGTATTTATCGTGACTGGGGTGACGACTACGCTCGTTTTGTCAAAGATACTGAATCGGCTTTCAATACGGTGTTGACCGGTTTGAGTCGTGAAGACCGGGTCGTCCTCATTTGCACAGATCTGAAATCGTTCTACCCAACTATTGATCGCTCTCGTCTCGCCAAAATTCTCAAGCGGCACACCAAACCGGACCTTCGGCCATTGATTGATCGGATTTTTGGCGCTTACGAAGTTCATGTCAGCGCGGGATGTGAAGGGAATGAGGGGCAACTTTCCTCGACGGGATTACCTCAAGGGCCTGCACATTCCGGCTTCTGGGCAAATGTATATTTGGCTGACTTCGATCAATGGGTTATGTCCAGATTGCCTGCGCTCCTGTGGAAACAAGGCGTTTCCTGTCAGCTTCGTTTCTATGCTCGTTATGTTGATGACATGCGCTTGGTGTTTCGTTGCAAGGGTGAACATTCGAAACAACTCTTGCAGGATACCAAAAACAAACTCTCGCGATTCCTGAAGTCCATTGGGCTCGGACTCTCAGAAGGCAAGACTTCGGACATTGTCCAGGATGCGACCGGCAGCTTGCTGACAACCGGACAGGTCGCGGAAAGGATGCAGTCCATCACGAAGCGCGCATATTTTCCTTTGCCGCCAGAGAATCTGAAAGAGCTGGCGAAAGAGGTTCGACTGTTGTTTCACGCCGAGACGAACGTAAATGTTCGTTCGATCTCCGAGTTGGACGGCCCGAAGCTGCTTGATAACCCAGGAGTCCGAACCGATTCACGCCGCCGCTTCGCCGCGAACAAATGGGCGGGAGTTGCCAGAGACTTGGATCGGATGTCAGTTCCTTGGAGTGATGAAAAGAGAGTCTTCGCGCAAGAGCTTGTGCGAGTATGGCACGAGGACCCGGGTCAAACGCAATTGCTCCAGCGCGCGCTGGAGCTTGGCCTGCGGCTGCAAGATATTAGCAAAGTTCTTGTCCGGCTGGACAAGTTGAAAGAGAACCCGTCGTCATTTGGCTACTACGCCTTTGTTTTGTCGTATTTGCTGGATGCCTTGGTTTCCTCACCTCTTAACTTGAAGGAGTGGCCAATGCTCCAGCTTGCGAAAGAGGTCTTTCGCCGCAAGTGGAAACACCCGATTCTGGTGAACAAGGCCCAGCACTATCTGCTTCGCACGGCACGGCCAATGGTTCATTGGGAAAACGAGATTGAGGGCGAATACCGTGACAACGCGTGGCTGCTGCGCAATCGGCTTGAAGGCCGAATGGTGCAAGCTGAAATCCTGTCAGAGGTTGAGGAGGTGGGGATTCTCTGCTCGCTACCAGCATCCTCTCGCCAGCTCCTTAAATGCCTTCATGCGCTGCTTCAGCCCAAGGAAGAGCGGCGAAGAATTAAGTTTTTGCGAGCGGTGCTTCTTCGTCGCAAGGATCTCGCGTTACAACTTATCGATGGTGCGCCCGGCGACTTCTTTGAACTC
>PLZL01000253.1 GCA_003152145.1 Limisphaerales bacterium | reverse complement strand
AGCCTGACACGAAAATCATCCTGCTTGGCATTTTTCCGCGCGGCAAGACGTTCAGCACGCAGCGCGGAAAGATTCTCCAGGTAAACGAGGCGCTAGCCCGGCTCGATGACGCCAAAAACATTTTCTACATTGATATCGGTTCGCAGTTGATTGAGAACGACGGTTCCATCTCAAAAGCCATCATGCCCGATGCGCCCGCGCTTCATCCCGGAGAAGCCGGCTACAAAATCTGGGCCGCCGCCACCGAGCCGAAGCTGAAGGAACTGCTCGGCGAAAAGTAATCTACGCTCACCGGAAACAAATCGTCACCGCCTCGCGCACCGCGGAAATCGTTTTTTGCAACTGTGCCGGTGTTGTGCAATAGGGCGGCATCAGCACGATGACATTCCCGACGGGGCGGGTTAGCACGCCGCGCCGGGCCATCACTTCGCAAACGCGGATGCCCGCGCGCTCGCGCGAATCGAACGGCTCGCGTAAGCGCCAGTTTTTGACGAGTTCGATTCCCGCAATCAAGCCAACCTGCCGGATGTCGCCGACATTGGGCAGTTGCCAGAGTGATTTCAGTTCATCGCGCAGGACGGTTTCGAGCATTTGCCGGGAGCGAATGGATTTTTCGTCTTGCAGAATTTCCAGACTCGCCAGCGCCGCCGCCGCACCGAGCTGGTTGCCCGTGTAGCTGTGTCCATGAAAGAAAGTTTTGAATTCGCGATACTCGCCGAGGAAGGCGTCGAAGATATTCTGCGTGGTGAGCGTCGCGGCCATCGGCAAGTAACCGCCGGTAAGCCCCTTGGCCAGACAAAGAAAATCCAACTGGACGTTTTCCTGGTGGCAGGCAAACAAGTTTGGTTCGGGATTCAGAGTTTGCGGTTCAGAGTTTTTGGGATGTGAACTCTGAACATTGAACTTCGAACTCTTAACTCCAGTTCGCCCAAACCCCGTCATCACTTCGTCCGCGATGAGCAGTGCGCCGTGATTGCGGGCGATTTCCGAAACTTTTTTCAGCCATGTTTCCGGCTGGGGAATCATTCCCGCCGCGCCTTGAATCGCCGGCTCGAAGACAAAGGCGGCATAGGCATTTCCCTTTTTCTTTTGCTTGGAGAATGTTTGCTCCACCTGGCCGACGCATTCCCAATTGCATTTGCGGTATTCCCGCGCATCGGCGCGTTCCGGCTTCGCGCGGTTGAAGGGACAACGATAACAGAACGGCGACATGACTTTGTCGGTTTTGAAGAGCAGGCCGGCATAAGCCTTGTGAAACAAATCAATGTGGCCGAGGGCGACCGCGCCCACGGTGTCGCCGTGATACGCGTCTTCGAGGGAAAGAAATTTCGGTTGAGCGGCTCGCGAAGAGGCTCGCCCCACCGGCTTGCCGCGTGTTCGGCGCGTGAACTCGTAGGCCAGTTTGAGCGCAACTTCCAATGCCGTGGAGCCGTCGTCGGAAAAGAAAACTCTTTTCAATTGCGGATCGCGGATTGCGGATCGCGGATTGGCGGCTTCGACCAGTTCTTTAGCCAGCAAACTTGCCGGTTCATTGGCCAGACCGAGCGCGGACGAGTGCGCGATTTTCTTGAGCTGCCTTTGAATGGCGGAATTGATGACGGGATGATTGTGGCCGTGCAGGTTGGTCCAGATGGATGAGTTGGCATCGAGATATTCCCGGCCATGAACGTCGCGGAGCAACGCGCCTTCGCCTTCGACAATCACAATCGGCTCGCGCGCCAGCCAGTCACGCATCTGCGTGAACGGATGCCAGACATGTTTCCGATCCAGTTTTGCGAGCGGGTGCATCGGGATTTACGATTTACGATTTACGATTTGTTCCAGCGCACGGATGAGTGTTGCGACATCGTCGGCTGAATGTGATGCGGTGAGCGTGACGCGCAGGCGCGCTTTCCCGCGCGCCACGGTCGGATAGCGGATGGCGGGAACGAAAATGTTCCGTTCGCGCAATTTCGAGGCAGCTTCAACGGCCTTTGATTCGTCGCCAATCAGAATGGGAATGATGACGCCCGGAATTTGCGATTTGCGATTTGCGATTTGCGATTGCAATTCAGCGACCCGCTCCCAGAGTTGCTTTTGCCGCCTTTCGCCTTCGCCCGATTGAACAAATTGAATGGCTGCTGTGGCGGCGGCGGCGGCAGCGGGAACGGGCGCGGTCGAGAAAATAAAACTGCGGGCACGGTTCACAAGATAATCAATCAACGCGCGCGAGCCGCAAATGTAGCCGCCGCTCGCGCCAAGCGCCTTGCCGAGCGTGCCCATCTGGATTTCGATTTGTCCGCCTACACCCAGTTTGTCCGCAAGGCCACGTCCGTTTTCGCCGATGATTCCGGTCGCATGCGCCTCGTCCACCATGAGCCATGCGCCGTATTTTTCCTTGAGCGTGACGATTTCGCAAAGCGGCGCCGCATCGCCGTCCATCGAAAAGATGGATTCGGTGACAATCAAAATGTGACGTGTGACGCGTGAGGTGTGACGAGATTCCTCCGTTGCCCATTTCAATCTGTCTTCGAGATCGTTCAGGTCGTTATGTGAAAAAACGCGGAGTTTTGCGCCGCACAATCTGGTGGCGTCCACGATGCTGGCATGGACGAGTCTGTCCAAAACAATGATGTCGTTTTTGCCCAGCAGCGCGCAAATGGTTCCGATGGCGGTCGCGTAACCAGTGGAAAAGGCCAATGCGGCTTCGGAGCGCTTGAAATCGGCCAGCGTTTCCTCCAATTGATGAAATGGCGCCAGCGAACCGCAAATCAAACGCGACGCACCGGCGCCAGCGCCGAACTTTTCGATGGCCTTGATTGCGGCTTCTTTCAAAATCGGATCATTTGCAAGACCGAGATAATCGTTGGACGAGAAATTAAGGAAGATTTTGCCGCCGATTTCGATGCGCGGACCCTGCGCGGAATCCACGCGGCGCAGTTCGCGGAACAAATTTTGTTCGCGGACGGCGTCGAGGCGGTTCTCTAACTCCAGGTTGAAATCATTCACGGCGCGATTGCCCATTGTCCGTCAACCATGCTGGCGAAAACGGTTGACGTATGATGCACCACGGCGTCGTAAATGTCCGCATTTTTTCCCGCGAAGGGAATGGCAATCAAATCGGCGAAGGTGTTTTCGGAAAGCTCGCCGATTTGTCCGGCCAGGCCGAGGGCTTTTGCGCCGTTGACGGTCGCCATGCGGAGAATTTCAACCGGCGAAATGGTTTTATCAGCGGCGGCGAGAGCGCGCATCTCCTCGAACAAGTTAAGATCAGGCATTTCCTTTCCCGTTTTGCGGACGGTTGAAAGACTGTCGGTGCCGAGACAAAGGTTGACGCCGGCGGAGGCAAGTTGCCGGCGTGGAAACGGCGGATGGCGGAAATAATCGTGGCTGCGCGGGCAATGAATGACGTGGACATGATGCTTGCGCAGCAGTTCAGCGTCGCCGGGCGCAAGCAGATTGACGTGAATGGCAATCAAGTTTTCACCGAGCATTTGGTTGCGGGCGAGATGCGCGACGGACGAGCCGAGGCCGCAGTCGGAGTTGTCGCGCTGATTGCGCGCGAGCCAGTCAAACATCACGCCGCGCGCGTGCTGAAACATTTCAGATTCCTCAACCGATTCGGCGACGTGCGTGGCCAGAAGCCAGCCGCGCTGACGTGCGGTTTCGGCAGTGAGGCGCAAGAGCTCCGGCAAGGTCGAGTAAGGCGCGTGCGGAGCAAGGCCGGTGGCGCTGCGGGAACATTTTCCTAGCGAGCCGATTTTTTCCACAGCCGCGTCGAGGATGGCGCGGGGGTCGCGGCGGCTTTTGACGCCGGTCATTTCGAGAAAAGAAAAAACTCGCAACGGCGTGGCGCTCCAGACTTCCGGCAAAAGTTCCGGCACGTTTTCAAAATCGGCGACGGTCGTCGTGCCGTTGCGCAGGAGCATCTGCGCGCCGTTGAGCCAGGATTGCGCGAAGTCGGAGTAAGTCCAGCCGCCCTTGGCCGCGGTGATGAGCTTGATCCAGTCGGTGAAGCTTTTCGGCGGAAGGAATTCGCCGGCCATGTCGGTGTAATCGAGATGGCAATGGGCGTTGACGAGGCCCGGCAGCAAAATGACCTCGCCGAGGTCGAGGATTTCTCCGGTGGCGCGCGGTTGCAAATCCGGCCACGAGCCGACGGCACGGATTCGGTTTTCGGAAATGACGACGGCGCCGTTTTCAATCGGAGGCCGTGAAACCGGCAGAATCGCTCGGGCGCGGAGAATCATGGGAAAGTGACCGGCGACAAGTGGCGTTCAGCAGGAAAGTTCCGGAGCGGAATCATGCCACCGGACACACGCCACATGCCGGGCTAGATGGCCGCGTCTTGGTGGCGCTGTTTGGTGCGGGCGGCGACCTTGTGCTTCTTCGCCTTGCGTTTGCTCTGCCGTTTGCGGATCTGCTGCTCGATTTTCTTCGTGACGCGGTCAATCGCCGCATACAAATCGCTTTCGACATCCTCGGCAAAAAGGTCCGGCCCGCGCACGCCCAGGCGGATCGAGCAGCCGAACTGTTTTTTTGCCACGCGGGTGTGATCATGTTCGAGTGTCACGCGGGCGTCCACGGCGCGCCGGTCAAAATGGTCAAGCTTCACCAAGCGGCCGAGGATGTGATCCTCGATGGCCTTGGTCAGCGTCACATTGTGTGTCGAAAGTATCAATTTCATGCTTCCAAGATGCAACCGATGGACGGTAAAATCCAGTTTTTCCTTGGTTTTTTCCAGGTGAAGCGAATGCCGTGCCAATTTTCTTGTATTCGGGCCGGACCGGATTATACTGAAACCACAGATGGCACAAGGCTTACAACTCTCGCAGCGGCTGACGCAATCGTTGGTGCTGTCGCCACAGTTGCAACACTCGCTGGCGTTGCTCCAGGCGCCGACGCTTGAACTCAAGGCGTTGGTCGAGCAGGAACTGGAGCAAAATCCCGTGCTCGAGGAAATCGCCGCGCCAGAAACCGAATTGCAGGACAAGCCGGTGCCGGAGGACGATGACGCGCCCGCCGAGCCGCCGTTTGAAGCCGCTTCGGAGCAGGGCGTCGAGGCGCCCGTGGACGATTTTCAGGCGGAGTTCGACCAGTTGGTGCAATTGGATCAGGAATGGCGCGACCATTTTGCGCAGATGAACGTCTCCATCCGCCGGTCGCCGGAGGAGGAGGAAAAGCGCCAGTTCATGTTCGACTCGCTCACGGCGGGAACGTCGCTGGCCGAAGCCTTGTTGGCGCAGGTCCGCGATTCAAATTTGACGGATGAACAGCGCGCGATCGCCGAACACATCATCGGCAACATTGACGATTACGGTTTTTTCAAAACCACCGTCGAGGAACTTTCCACCTCCCTGGGCCTGCCCGCGGAAAAAATTTCCGCGGTCCTGAAAATCATCCAGACTTTTGACCCGCCCGGCGTCGGCGCCTGCGATTTGCGCGAATGCCTGCTGCTCCAGTTGGAACGCGCCGGCCGGCGGGAATCCCTCGAATACCGCATCGTCGGCGACTTCATGAACGAACTGGGCAAGCGGCGGATCCCGGAAATCGCGCGCGGCACCGGCCAGCCCGTTGAAGAAGTGCAGGCCGCGCTCGCCCGCATCGCGCGCCTGGAGCCGCGTCCGGGCCGGGCGTTCCTGCCGGACAACGACCAGTATGTGCTGCCCGAGGTTTTTGTGCAAAAAAACGGCGATGTGACCACAAACGACGAGCAGATTCCGCATTTGCGCATCAGCAACACCTACAAGGACCTCATGGCCCAGGGCGGCAATTCCGCCGAGGTGAAAAATTACATCCGC
>PLZL01000288.1 GCA_003152145.1 Limisphaerales bacterium | reverse complement strand
GCGCCGATGGCCTTGCGCACGCCGATTTCGCGCGTCCGCTCGGCGACCGAGACGAACATGATGTTCATGATGCCGATGCCGCCCACGAACAGCGCCAGGCTGGTGACGAACAGGCCGATGATGGCGATGACGGCGGTCTGCGCATGAAACCACGTGACGATCTGGTCCTGCTGGTTGATGGAAAAATTATCGGGCTGGTCCGGGCGCAGGTGGCGGACGCGGCGCATCACCTGGCGCAGTTCCTCCTGCGCTTCGTCGAGCCGGGCAACGTTGCCTGCCTTCACTTGGATGGTGATGTTCGGCCGGCTCCAGATGTCCCTCAAAAACGCCCGGAGCGGAACGATGATTTGGTTGTCCAGGCTGTTGCCGAACCTCATGCCCTGTTTTTGCAGGATGCCGACGACTTGAAACGAGTGGTCTGCGATGCGGATGCGTTTTCCAAGGGGTGACTCGCCGCGGAACAGGTTGGTGGCGACGTCGTTGCCGATGATGCAAATCGGCTGGGTGCCTTCGGAGTCGGCGGCGGTCAGGAAGCGGCCGTCCGCAATATCCACGGCGCTGGTTTGCAAGTAGGCCTCCGTCGTGCCGATGATGGTCACGCTGTCGGCGCTGCGGGTCCCGTATTTCACCGAATCATCGTCATCCGCCTCGGGCGCGACGGCCTGGGCGAGAGTCAACAACCGGGCCACTTCTTCCGACTCGGCAAGGGTGATCTGCGGGCGACGGCGCATGCTCATCCAGTCTTCGTAGGATCGGTTGAACCATTTGTAGCGCGATACGTAAAAAACGTTCGCGCCAAGACTGGAGACGTTGCGGATGAACGCCTGGTTCAATCCGTTGATGGCCGCGCCCATGAGCGTGACGGTGAGAATGCCAATGACGATGCCGAGCGTGGCCAGCACCGAACGCATCTTGTTCGCGCGCAGCGCGGCCCAGGAAATGCCCAGGCCTTCGCGGATTTCGGAAAGAAAATTCATCGAACGGGAGGATGAATGGATTTTTGGATTGGTGGATTGATGGATGGTGGATTTTTGGGCGGCAATGTGTCTTGCCAATCGCTGGTTTGGCGCTTCGTTTCCAATGATTCGATGAGTCCCAGAAGCTTGTTTTCGACTTCGTAATGTAGTTCGTCAAAGCTTTCAAATTCATCGTCTGAAATCAGTTTGACGGTTTGCAATCCAATCGCGCGGGTGAGCGCCTCGGCAAGCGAGCCTTTGGCTATGTAGAGGAATTGCAGGTATTCAGGAAGTGAACGCCGGCCATAACCTTCCGCAATGTTTGCCGAAACGGACTGCGCGGCATCTCGGAACTGTGATTTCAACTTAAAATCCGAAACGTTCGCGGATAAACGAAAAGCCATGGCGAACAAATCCATTCCTCGCTGCCATGTTTCGAGTTTCATGTAGCCACGATTCAAATTTCGTCGTTTCGTGTATTCCATAAATCCATTTATCCACTAATCCATTCACCCGTTTTGTTTTTCGTCGCTGGCAATCAGGCCGTCGCGGATGCGGATGATCCGGCGCGCCTGCCGGGCAATGTCTTCCTCATGCGTGACGACAATGATGGTGTTGCCTTTCCGGGAAAGTTCGTCAATCAGCGCCATGATTTCCGCGCCGGTCTTGGAATCGAGATTGCCCGTCGGCTCGTCGGCCAGGAGGATGGAAGGTTTGTTGACGAGCGCGCGCGCCACGGCCACGCGCTGGCGCTGGCCGCCGGACAGCTCGTTGGGCTTGTGATGGACGCGGTCGGCCAGGCCGACGCTGGCCAGGGCCTCCAACGCGGTTCGCCGCCGTTCGTCGGCGGGAGCACCCGCATAAATCAGCGGCAACTCGACGTTGTGCAGCGCGTTCGAGCGTGCCAGCAGGTTGAACGTCTGAAAGATGAAGCCAATCTCCCGGTTGCGGATTTCCGCAAGCTGATTGTCCCCCATTTCGCTGACGCTGGCGCCGTTCAAGACATAGCGGCCGGTTGTAGGCGTGTCGAGGCAGCCGATCAAATTCATGAGCGTGGATTTGCCGGAGCCGGACGGTCCCATGATGGCGACGTATTCACCGTGCTCGATTTCCAACGAGACGTCGCGCAGGGCATGGACGGTTTCCCCGCCCATCCGATAGCAGCGCGAGATTTGCTGGAGATGAATCAAACTCATCGCAAATGGATTATTGAATGGATGGATCGTTGGATTGGTGTGGGCGTGTTGCCAACAATCCATTCATCCGATTGATCATTTCTTTTCCGCCTCGGTGTCCGCCCCGGCCGGGCCGACATGGATTTTTGAACCATCCTGGAGGTCGCGTCCAATCGCCCGGTAACCGCCGGAGACAATCTCCTGGTCGTTCGTGAGGCCATCAGTGATTTCCCAGTAATTGTCGTCGCAGATGCCAATCTTCACCGGCACGGCCTTCACGTGGTCGCCTTCCACCGCGAAGACCACGTCCGCCGGTTTGGCGGCCAACGCAATTTTTCCCACAGTCTTGCCGTTGTTTGTGCCCGCGACTGCATTGGTGCCTGTGATTGCGTTTGTGCCTGCGAGTGCGTTTGTGCCTGTGACTGCATTGGTGCCTGATGCGGTGGAGGCGGTGGCGTTCGTTCCACTCATTTTCGCCGGGCCGTTTGTTGGCACGGACTTCATCGGGCGGGTGGTGACGCTGGCCAGCGGAACAGTGAGGGCGTTCGTGCGATACTCGGTTTCGATTTCCGCCGTCACCGACATGCCGGGACGGAAGGCCAGTTCCTTTTCGTTGACGCGAATACGCACTTCAAATTGCGTGGCCTGTTGCGACTGGCTGCTGCTGCTGCTGCTGCTGCCGTTCCGGCTGCCTGAACCGACGGCGGAATTGGCGACATTCGTCACCACACCGGTGAATTTGCGGTCCTTGAAGGCGTCCACTTCCAGCCGCACTTGCTCGCCGGCCGCGATGCTGACCACATCCATTTCACCGACGTTCACCCGCGCCTCGATCTGATTCAAATCCGAGACGATCATGATTTCGGTTCCGGCATTCTGGACCGTGCCCAGGACACGTTCGCCGAGCTCGGAATTCAAGCGGGTGATGGTGCCGGTGACCGGCGAAAAGATGGTGGTTTTGGCCAGTTCTTCCTCCGCGCTGTCCACGGCGGCCTTGGCCATGTCCACCTGGTTGGTGGCGCTTTGAAACTGGGCGCGGGCCACGTCGCGCGCCACTTTGAACGCGATGAAGTCCGAGGCCGAAAGCAATTTGCGGTTGAACAATTCCAGATTGCGTTCGTAATCCGCCTCGGCCTTTTCCACGCTGGCCGCAGACTGGGACTCGCCGGCCAGAGACGAAGCGTAACTGGCCTTGGATTGATTGACTGCCGCGACGTAAACATCCGGTTTGATTTTCACCAGCAAGTCATCCTTGTTGACGAGCTGGCCTTCCTTGACGGGCAGGGCGACGATTTCGCCGCTCACTTCCGGACTGATGGTGACCTGCACAACGGGCTGAATCTGGCCATTGGCCACGACGAGATTGGTGAGGCTGTGGCGCGAAACCTTGGTGGTCTGCACCGTGATGGGCGGCGCGCGATGTTTCACGACCCAGACGACGGCGAACGCGGCCACAACCAGCACGACGGCCAGAATGGCAATCCAAATTCCACGTTTCTTCTTCCCGGGGGCGGCAGGAAGCGGTTGGAGCATCGGCGGTTTTTCCACGCCGCCAGAATGTCGCATGCACCGGGAATTGTCCAGTTCCAACTGGCTTCTCCCGGGAGCGCTGGTGTCCCGCCGGCAGCCGTGGGACGGCACGCGCCGGTCTTCAGTTTTTGAAAACGGAAAAGAGGGAAATAGACAAAACGCCTTGCGGCAATTGGCCTTCAACCAACTGTGCGCACCAATTTCAAGCGCAAAGGGTCAAAATGTGACGCAACGTGTCGCAATCAGTGAAGGGACGAAAAGTGATAAAACGTCTGTAAGTGACGGGGTCTGTCTCGGTTTGACGCCACTGGTC
This sequence comes from Limisphaerales bacterium, assembly GCA_003152145.1. The sequence continues at coordinate 113 of PLZL01000288.1, read as the reverse complement.
GCAGAAATGAAAATGGAGCGAGCGAAGGGATTCGAACCCTCGACACTCACGTTGGCAACGTGATGCTCTACCAGGCTGAGCTACGCTCGCTTCCAAAAACAGATTACAAAAAC
>PLZL01000338.1:346-3412 GCA_003152145.1 Limisphaerales bacterium | reverse complement strand
ACTGCCAGGTTTCCACCGGCTGCAATGCCACCGGCAGCCCCGTCAAATTAGTGAACGCCTGTTCGTATTCCCGGTAGATTCTTGAATTGACCAGCGCCGCGATCAAGGCGCGGTTGCCGGTGCCATTGCCCTGTTCATTGGGGGCGACAAGAGAAGTTTTGTCCCTGGCAGCAACCGCGTTTCCCAAGACGGCGGCAGCCCCATTGCGCAATTGGGTTCGCGGCGAAACGGAAAAATTCTTGCGAAAGCGGGACCGGGGGGGCCGGATGCTTGAACCCTGTCCAACAAATGTTGTTTGCATGACAGCAATTTAAGCGAAGTAGGCCGTCGAAGTCAAGCCGTTAATGGACGCCGCGCAATCCCCTGGCGCATGGAACTCCCGGCGCCCATTCTTTTCCTTTCAGTTTTTCAAATTTTTTAGTGTCACACCGAGAAGCAAAGATAGACGCCGCAAGCGGCAATCACGCCACCGGCGTAACGCACCAGCCGCGCCGAACCAAACCGTTGCGCGAGCAAGCCGGGTCCGATTCCCAAAAGATGCAGGCTCGCGGTGGCCGCGACAAAGCCCAAACCGTAGGCCAGACCGGAGGCTGAACCGGGCATTTCCGCGCCATGCGCATAACCGTGAAACAGCGCAAACATGCCAACCAGCAGCGCGCTCGCCGGCAGCGGCAGGCGAACCGCCGCGGCAACCAAAACCCCCAACACCAGCACGGACGCCACAATGCCCGGCTCGACGAATGGAATTGAAACCGCCGCCATGCCCAGCGCTCCACCCAAGACCATCACCGACACAAACACCGACGGCACGAGCCAGAGGGCGCGACCGCCGCGTTGCGCCGCCCAAAGCCCGACGGCCACCATTGCGCAAATGTGATCGAGGCCGGTGAGCGGGTGCGCCAACCCGTTTGCAAAGCCGTGGGTGTGCCCGGGAATGCCCGGATGGGCTTGCGCCAGCGCCGGCAGAAGAAAAACCGCCAGCAGCGGAAACAGGCGCGAACGAAACAAGGTGTTTGGAGCGGACTTTCTCATGCCTCATTCATAACTTTTCAACCGGAGAAGGTCAAGCCGTGTTTCCATTTTTTAGCAGAAATTAATTTATAAAATGAAAGTTTCCAGAAAAAATAATCCAAGGCGCAACCCAAACGGGCTTCCGGAAATAGAGATTCGACTCTCATTACGTCTTGTAACCGACGCGGTGCTGCAAATGTTCGCGAACCTTTTTTGACCGATGCCGCGCAAAACCTGCGCAGCCCGGATGGAAGGTCGAGCATCAATTGCGCAGCAGACATTTTCATTTTCGCGGAATGCGGCGTTTTTCGCGCTGGCACGTTCCCTGCTTTGGTTGACTCGCAACCAACGGACGGCACGGGTGTGTTGTCCTGCGACAAAGCTAAATTAACAAAACAACTACAACAGGAAAATTCGATGAAAGTAAAAAATCTATTAACAGTCTGCGGGGTCGCCGCTGCTCTGATGTTGAGCACGGGCAGTATCTACGCACAAGCTGGTGGCGGCGGCGGTCGGGGCGGCGGCGGATTCGGCGGTGGCAATTTTGATCCGGCGCAAATGCAGCAGCGCATGGTGGATGGCATTCGGGATCCCCTTGGTTTTACCAACGACACCGAATGGGCGGCGGTGCAACCGCTCGTTCAGAAGGTCGTGGCTGCACGTTTCGACGTCGGCATGGGCGGCGGTATGCGCGGGATGATGGGTAGACGCAACCGTGGCGGCGGTGGCGGTGGCGGCGGAGCTTTTGGCCAGCCGAATCCGGATAGGGATGCCTTGCAACAGGCCATTGATGACAATGCGCCCACCGGTCAAATAAAAGCGCTGTTGGCAAAATATGAGGCTTCACAAAAGGCCAAGCAAGCCGCACTGACTGCGGCCCAGACCGATCTCCGCAAAGTGCTCACGGTTCCACAAGAAGCCCAGGCGACTTTGCTGGGATTGCTCGACTGATCCAATTCGCAAAAGAGAAGCTGTCGTTTCTGTTATGACTGAATCCGTCGTCCAAGATTCTCCGTTGAAGCAGTTGCTTGAGCGCATGGTTGCCGCCAAGCAACTGTCTTCGATTGACGCCAAGGCTTTGGCTGGCATGAAACCTCCCGTGCAAAGCGAGGAGGACGTGCTGCGCTGGCTCGCCCAGGAATACGGCCTGTCGTTCACGACGCTGGATGACGTTGAGCCGGACCGTCAGCTTCTCTCCCTTTTTCCCGCGCGCATTTTACTGAAGGAGGAACTCCTCCCGCTTAAGCGCCTCAATGGCACGATTGAAGTCGCCACCAGCCGGCTCTTCGCCACGCAGGGTCTCGATGCCCTGAAAACGATGACCGGCTTGAATCTCAAGCCCATCCTCGCCTCCAGCGAAGCCATCCAGCGCGAAATCAAAAAACGCCTCGGCGTCGGCGCGGACACCATCGGCACACTCGACGAGGAAAAAGGTTTTCAGGTCGTTGACGAAAACGCCGAGGACACAAATCTCGACGAGGCCGCCGAGGACGAAGCCTCGATCATCCGCTTCGTCAACCAGGTTTTGAAGGACGCCATCGAATTGCGCGCGTCGGACATACACCTCGAACCGTTCGAGGACGAATTCCGCATCCGCTACCGCATTGACGGCGAGTTGCAGGAGATACCCGTTCCGGCGCAATTGAAACGCTTTCAGCCGGCCATCGTTTCGCGCGTCAAAATTTTAAGCCATCTCAACATCGCGGAAAAACGCCTGCCGCAGGACGGCCGCATCAAGATTCGCCTCGATGACGCCGACGTGGACATCCGCGTCTCGGTGATTCCGATGCTGCACGGCGAGGCGGTCGTCATGCGTCTGCTCCGGCAAAATTCCACGCTGCGCGGCCTCGGTGAAATCGGGATGAACACGCGCGAATACGAGCATTTCCGACACGTCCTCACTTTGCCGCACGGAATTGTTCTCGTCACCGGCCCGACCGGCTCCGGCAAAACCTCCACGCTCTACACGGCGCTCAATGAAATCAACGACGCCGTCCGCAAAATCATCACGGTGGAAGACCCGGTGGAATACCAGCTCAAGGGCGTCAACCAGAT
>PLZL01000338.1:0-296 GCA_003152145.1 Limisphaerales bacterium | reverse complement strand
CGCTCGAAGCCGTGCTCGCGCAACGTCTCGTCCGCGTGCTTTGCAAACATTGCAAGCAGGCGGACAATTCCGGGACGGCACAGGCCTTCAAGGCCAAGCTCGGCATACCGGCGGACAAAACGATTTACAAATCCATCGGCTGCCGCGAATGCCGCAACACCGGATTTTTTGGCCGGCACGCGATTTTCGAGTGGATGGACACCGACGAGAACATCCGCCGGCTGATTTTGGAAAATGCCTCGACCGACCTGATCAGCGCCGCCGCGCGCAAAGGCGGAATGCGCACGCTCGCCGAG
>PLZL01000267.1 GCA_003152145.1 Limisphaerales bacterium | reverse complement strand
AGTCGTAACGCAAAGCCGCTTGGCCGCGCGCATCGCGGCGGCGAAGGCAAATTCAGGCCGTAAAAATGACACATGAAAAAACCAAAACGAACCTACAGCCGGAAGCTTATTGAGGACGAATTTACGCCGCTGAAAATCTCGCGCGAGCGCAAACGTCAATTGCGTCGCGTCAAAGCCGGCCTTTGCGTTAGATGCAATGACCCGATTGCGCCGGGTGAAGAATTGTGCGTCAAACACCGCATCGAGAAAGCCTTGCAATTTCGGAAAAAGCGGAACAGCCGACATCCAATAAAAGGAAAATGGGTTGGCGCGGCGAAGTTATGAATCCAAAATTCTCCATTCGCAGTGGCAGCAAAGAAAGAAACGCGCTCGGCAAACTTTGTGAAAAACGAAGTGGCGAAGGCAATGGGTGAATGACGCGGGCAGGTGGATTGGCCGCATCAAAAACGAATTCAGCAAAGCCGAGCGCGTCATTGCGGAAGTAGAGAACGCCGAAAAGGAAAACCGCATTGATACCATGCCCGCGCAGTTCGCAGAGGATACTTGGAAACGATTTGCGGCGTGAAATCGCCGCTCACGCCGGCGTCAAACAGTCCGGCGAATCGTTCCTGGCATTGTTCACCAGCGGCGAGACGCGGTAATAATCCATCGCTTCGGCGTCGTATGGCCGCAGCATGAATTTCACGTCTTTGCCGCTGCGCCGGTCTGCGAGATTCAACGCTTGACAGAGTGGCTCAGTTGATGGATTGGTTTGAACAAGGTGAACTTGCTAAAACATTTATTCGGTCGTCACCCCCAGCCGCAGAGCATGCCGTCCCCATTCATCAGTTGGTCCGGTCAGTCCGGCGTCGAGTATCTATACGAGATCTATCCCATTGGCACTCCTTTCAGGCCGCTGTCAGGCAATTACATTTATGCCAGACAATCCGAGGACGGCAGTTGGATTCCCATCTACATTGCTCAAACCCGGGATTTGCACCAGCGCCTTGAGGGCCGCGTGACGCTGGATGACGCCATTGCGAATGGCGCTACGCATGTCCATATCCATTATTGCACCGCNNGCTGACCTGGTGAGAATTCTGAGAACGCCCCCTTAGAACTGGAGCGGGTGGACCGAGTCGCACCGTCGTCTCAGCCCTGGCAAGGCCGCTGGGCGAACGGGAATGGCTCAATAAAAACCTGACCTCAACACCCAAAGGTTGGCGGATACCGATTTGCCCAGATGACCACTGACCGCTGTTGCCGCTTATCACAAAAAGGACAACGGCAGTCCATCCGAAATAAAACTTTTATCCTCTGCGTCGTATGCTCGCAAGACCCCGCACAAACATTGAACGAAACACGCGCACTTTTGCATTTTTTTTAGTTTTGCCATTGCTGGAAAACTAACCGCAATAAAACCGTTGAAAACACAGGGCGAAAACGCACTGTCTTTTTGCCTGAAAAAAATTGTTTAACACGAAATCCAAAATGCACACACGGACGGGCGTTGCAACTTCCCAACCTGGGGAGAGATAGACCGATTCAAAAGGATCCTTACACGCCGCCGAGTGTCCGGCCATTCATCCGCCTTTGCCTGTGGCCGCGCTGGAATGGACGGCGAGAATCAGCCGGGCGGACGCATCCGCGCCCGTCACCAAGCCGCGCGCCGTCTTAAAATTCGGGAATTATTGCCCGTGTCAAACATGGTTGAAATAGGTGGATTTGTTGTTGCCAGATGTTGTTGCCAGCCTTTTATTTTTCGTAAGTGCTTGATTAAAAGGCTGGTGGAGCCGAGGGGAGTCGAACCCCTGACCTTCTCATTGCGAACGAGACGCTCTGCCAACTGAGCTACGACCCCAGCCAAACTGAGTTTAGAATCAGCCAGTAGCGGAGAAATTGCAAGAGATGTTTTAGAGAAAACAGCAGAGCGCATTGCAGCAGAATCCAGATTTGAATATGACGAACTGGGCGAACAGTAACGGCATTTCCAATGGCGGTGTGGATAATTTCAACACCATCACTTCGCTGATGAGAAATTGGTTCTTCCAGATGTCGCGTCCGCAGTTGCCGATTTTGCGAAAAATAATTGAACATGAATGGAATTTAGGAAAGGATTTTTTGCGGATTGCAGAGGGTTGGTCACGGGCTAACCACGTTCTCTCGTGCGCCCAAGTCGAAAGCGAGCGGACGTTGGATGTGCTGAACATCATGCGCGCAGGCACCGGCCCAATCACTGCGCAGGTTCCACTTCCGTTATGGAGTTTCGTAAGTTGAGTTTTCATAATTTCCTTTTCAGACCAGCAAAGCGTGCAAGTCAATTGCCAACGCCCACGCGATAAGAGTATGGACCAACGTTCGTGGCGGTGGTGTCCGTGTAACTGGTCGTGCCGGCTTGGCCGACAATGTTGCTTTGGATGGTGATGACCGGTTGGGCCAAGGCGCTACTCGTGGCCAAAAACAGCCCGATCGCCACGAGGCTGAGTTTGGTCAACGAAACTCTCGCAAACCATTTGGTGTTGGTCGTTTTCATAAGTTACTTTCTAGTTTTACACCGGATTTGGTTTCTCAGTTGACTGCTTGTCCTTCGTCACCTCTTAAGCGGATTAGGGGACCAAATAACCCGTTGTCCAGACGGGCGGCGCGAGGCCTTCGACTTGGCTGGGATCCACGTCGGCTGGGAAGGTGCCGATGAGGATGTCCTCCCACTCATTGTCCGAGAGCCGACGCGGAGCGCCAATGACTTCAATTTCGTAGTGGCTCAATACTGGTCCGGCGCAGATAAAGTGATCCGCTCCATTGTCCACCGCGATCAGCAACAGGTTGACGTTTCCGATGCCCTCATGGAGGACGCTCCCTGGGTCACCAGAGTCGTCGAGGTCCGGCACATCGGTATGCACGTCGGCAATGATGGCGTCATTGGCTCCCGAGCCGTAGAGGGAGTCGAACGAGGTTACATCCCAATAGATCGTCCGATAGAACAGTTTGGGATACCAGCCACTGTAGGTCGGGGGGCCGCCACCACCACAACCCATTCCTCCTCCTCCACCACTCTGGAACTCCACCACCAGAGATCCGACAAATTGCTGGTCGTTCGTAGTGAAGCACTCGTGAGCTAGTTCTTTGGCCGCCAAATCTCCCAGGCGGGCGGCAATGTCCGCGAAGTGCTGCAAGTGGGCGACCTGGCGATTGCGAATCGTCTCCAACGCGACAGTGTTGGTGTCCGAAGGGGTGCCCCAAGGTCCGGTGGTTATTTCATCGCCCGTCACGGGATCGAGCAGCGGTGGCGGCGGGCCAAAATACGTGTAATTGCCTTGGTAAGGGAGACCTGCGATGAGTTCCGCCGTGCGCACAGCCGTTTGGCTCAACCGATTCCAGAACTCTACGCGAGGTTCGACAAACCCCGTCGGATAACTACACGAACCACCGCCGGTGGTGTAGGACTGCTTGGCGTAGAGAATCGTGTCGTGCCGCAGTTGCGTCCATGAGGCGAGTTGCGTATTGAGCGTCTTCATCGCCCAAGCGCGCGTGCGCATCGCTTCAGGATACTTCGCGTCGGTCGTTGGCGCAGAGAGTTCACGCAGACAGGCGAGCCAGCTCATGTAGATGTTGCTGTCCCAGGCGTCGGGCGTCTGCTGGTCCATCACCGCGCGCACAGCCGCGAGATTGTGTTGATACGGTTTGCCGTCGCGCCACTGCAGCGCATGCGGGCGGTTGATATCCGGGAACGCGCCCTTCATTTGCGCAACCAACTCCGGCACGACCTGGTCGTTGCCAAGCACGGCGAACGCGGCGTCGAGCGCACCGGGCAGGCGCCGCATCACTTTATTCGTCTCGCCATTCTGCCCCCACAAGATGCTGTCATAGACCGTTTGTGAAAAAGCCCAACTATCCGGCACGAACTTCTGGCCGAAGACCGTAAAGGTCTGCGGCAGGGCGTAGCGTGCAGCCCCGCCAAGGGGCGATTCAAACCAATCGCTGCGAATGTTCTGCACGCCCAACGCACCGTTCTCAATGTTGGTCTGTATTTGACTCAGCGTCGCGAGGTCCGGCACGTCGGCCAGCGTGCGCATGCCCGCTCCAGCCAGCAAGCCGTTGAGCTGTCCAAAGTTCAACGAGTCGGTCCACCCCACAAAGACCGAGGTGATCTTCTCCATGTCCGCCCAGGTCTGGAACTGCCCGGACTGGTTCAGCAGGTGCCAGAAAACGATAGCGTCGCCCAGCTCGCGTGGTGACGCCATCCGCACGTCGCTGTCACACCGCTCGAACGGTCCGCCAGCCACCGGCACGTCAATTCGGCCCAGCCACATCACACATTGGAAGTAACGGCCCAAACGTTCTGAATGCGTATAATGCCCGCGAATTTTGAACTGGGAGAAGTCCACCGTCCGACAGAAACCCATGAAGTCGTCCACCTCCATGAGCTGTTGACCGTTGATGTCCGCCAAGGTTTCGGCCACGCGCGCGTCCTGCCCGAGCACGGAAGCGAGCGGGGGTTGGTTGGTGCCCGCAAGCAGCGAGCGCGCGACGGCGAGAAACCAATCCGCGTCGCGCAGACTGTCGTGGAGCGCGCCGTTGCCAACCGTGGCATCCGCCGCCGCGATTTGCGCCGCCATGCCGTCGAGCATTGTCTGGACGGAGTTAAACAGGTAGGTTTCCTCGATTTCTTCCAGCATCGCGTCGTAGGTCCGATGCCACGCCTCCAACAGCGCGTCGGTGGAAATGAACACCGGCCGGTCGTTGTAATACAAATTGTAGAAAATCTGCGAGAAACTGCCCCCGCCCAGCGATCCGCTCACGACGAAGCCATTCTGCTGGAAGAGTGCGAGTTCCGGCGCGTTGAAATCGGGGCTGAACAGGTCCCAGAACTCGGCCGTCGTCGGATCCCAGGTGATGCCGGGCAGATAACTTGCGGTGC
>PLZL01000395.1 GCA_003152145.1 Limisphaerales bacterium | reverse complement strand
GAACTCATCATCTACGGCGCGACCGAACCGGACGCGAAGGTCACGCTTGGCGGACACGAAATCAAGCTGCGTCCCGACGGCTCGTTCAGCTATCGCTTCGCGCTGCCGGACGGGAAATACGATTTGCCCGCCGTCGCCGTCTCCGCCGACAATACGGACGCACGCGCGGCGAACCTCAAATTCAGCCGGGAGACGGAATATCTCGGCGACGTCGGCGCGCACCCGCAGGATCCGTCGCTGAAGCCGCCGTTGCCGGAAAATCTGTGATTGCCATGGACGCGCCACTCCGGGGAGCCTTGATGTTCGTGCGCCTTGTCGCCGCCTGCTTCATGGTCATCGGCTTGTTGGACACCGGGTTGTATGTGACACAATGTTTCGAACCCAAACATCCCGCGCCGGTTAAAATTCTCCCGATTGCGCTCAATTCAATTCCATTTGTGATCGGCGTCGTCATTTTGATCAAGGCCAAAGCCATCGCGAACTGGATTTCCGACAAGCTGGAATAAAATTTTAGGGTCATGCAAGGCTATCTCTCACTCGTCCTGCACGCGCACCTGCCGTTCGTGCGCCACCCGGAACACGAAAAATTTCTGGAGGAGAACTGGCTGTTCGAGGCTGTCACGGAAACTTACATCCCGCTCCTGCAAATTCTCGAAGGCTGGCGGCGCGACGGCATGACCGCGCCGCTCACGCTCTCGCTGTCGCCGACGCTCTGCTCGATGATGCAGGATCCGCTGCTCCAACAACGTTACGAACGGCGCTTGAACGGCCTGATTGACCTTGCCGAGAAGGAAATCCACCGCACGCATTGGGACCGCGCCTTCCGCGAACTCGCGTGGATGTATCACCACCGCCTCACGACCATCCGCGACACGTGGGACCTGCACCGGGGCGACCTCGTCGCCGCGTTCCGCAAATTTCAGGACGAAGGCCGCGTCGAAATCATCACCACCGCCGCGACCCACGGATTGCTGCCGCTGCTGGCGAACCATCCGCCGTCCGTCCGCGCGCAGATCCTGACTGCGCGCGACCATTACCGGAGCTGTTTTGGCCGCGACCCGCGCGGCATCTGGCTCCCGGAATGCGCCTATGTCTCAGGCGTCGAAACATTTTTGCAGGAGGCCAACATCCGCTGGTTCATCCTCGACACCCACGGCGTCCTGCACGCCCGGCCGCGCCCGCGCTACGGCACGTTCGCGCCAATTTACACCCCCAATGGCATCGCCGCGTTCGGGCGCGACTACGATTCCTCGCGGCAGGTCTGGAGCAAGCATGAAGGCTACCCCGGCGACCCGCGTTACCGCGATTTTTACCGCGACATCGGCTTCGACTTGGATTTCGATTACGTCAAGCCGCATCTGCCGTCGCCGGAAACGCGCGGGTTTACCGGCCTGAAGTATTACCGCATCACGGGTGGAACGGGCGACAAGCAGATATACGACCGCGGTGCCGCGTTGCAGGCCGCCGCCGGCCACGCGCAACATTTCCTCGACTGCCGCGCGGAACAGGCGCGGCAGATTGCCGGCCTGCTTGACCGCCCGCCGCTCATCGTCGCGCCCTATGACGCCGAACTTTTCGGTCACTGGTGGTATGAAGGGCCGGAGTTCCTCGACTACTTCGCACGAAAACTTTTTTACGACCAGAAAACCGTTTCGCTCGTCACCCCTGGTGAATACCTGACGAGGCATCCGACGAACCAGATTGCCACACCGAGCGCGTCAAGCTGGGGCGAGGAAGGCTATCTGCGCGCGTGGCTGAACGACAAAAACGAATGGATTTATCCGCATCTGCAGGTCGCGCAGGAGCGCATGACCAGGCTCGCGCAAAAATTTCCGAAGGCGACCGGCCTCAAGGCGCGGGCATTGCGTCAGGCCGCGCGCGAACTGCTGCTGGCGCAAGCCAGCGACTGGCCGTTTATTTTGCGCGCGGGGACCAGTCCTGACTACGCGCGCCGCCGCGTCAAAGACCACTTGCTCCGCTTCATCGCGCTGCACGACCAGCTTACCGCCACAAGTGTGGATGAAAAATGGCTGCTCGAGGCCGAGTCGCGCGACAACCTTTTTCCCGACGTGGATTGGAATTATTGGAAATGATTCAGTGACAGTCCCGCCTCGCGGACGTGAGCCCGTTTATTCCTCCTTCTGCGAAGGCAGAAGCCAACGGCATTTAAGAATTGCCACGCCCGGCCATCGGGTTAGAGTGTCCACGTTCAAATGAAAATTGCATTGTCCATTTTGGGGCTGGCGCTGGTTTCCCTGTTCAACGCGCCGGCGCAGGTCGTCACCGCGCAACTGTCGCTGGAGCAGGAGCAATATCTGCCCGGCGAGAGGTTGCCGGTGACGGTGAGCATTACCAACAACTCCGGCCAGTCGCTGCATCTGGGCGCGGACCCGAAATGGCTGACGTTCTACGTGGGATCGGCGGATGACAACTTCGGTGTGGTGAGAAAGTCCGACCCGCCGGTGACAGGCGAATTTGACCTGGGTTCGTCGGAGGTGGCCACCAAACGGCTGGATTTGGCGCCGTATTTTGTGATGACCCATCCGGGACGTTACCGCATGACAGCAACGGTTCACATCGCGGAATGGAACACGGACGTGGCAAGCCCGGCGCTGCAATTCGACATCATTGACGGGGTACCATTGTGGTCGCAGGATTTCGGCATGCCGGTGCCCGCCGGCGTGACGAACCAGTTGCCCGTTGTCCGCAAATACATTCTGGAGGAGGCGAATTATCTGCGAAAGCAGTTGCGGATGTATGTGCTGGTGAGCGACCAGTCGGGGGCGCGCATCCTCAAGGTGTCGGCCATCGGGCCGATGGTGTCGTTCAGCCAGCCGGAGGCGCAACTGGACCGCGCGAGCAACCTGCACGTGATCTATCAAAGCGGCGCGCAATCGTTCATTTACTCGGTGGTGAATCCCGACGGCAACATCACGCAGCAGGAGGTTTACGATTATCTCGGCACGCGCCCGCGCCTTGCCGTGAACGACGCCGGCGACATCGTGGAGCGGGGCGGAGTGCGGCGCGTCAAATCCGGAGAATTGCCGGCGGTGAAGGCGCCGGATGAATTGCCCGCGCCCGTGCCGGTGAAGCCTTGAGAATTGCAGCCTATCTCCGTATTAGGCATCGTCTGTCTTTTCATAAAATTTTGACTTTTCGTCGCGTGACTCTTCCAACCAACCGAGCAAGGAGTATGGCAGCACTGAATACAAGCATGAGCAGCGCGGACGATGGTTCAGGCACGACTGTAAACTCCACGTTCGGTCCAATTTCCGAGCCGAAAACATCATCGCTGCTTGGAAAGGTAAAGCCTCCATCCTGAATGTATCGAATGTCCCCAGGAACAATCGCGCTGTCGAAACCCGCTTGGTTTCCTCCAAAATTGACTATAAAGTAATCTCCATCGTCATTGAGAAAGCTAGCTCCCAAGACGTAGCTTTGACCAGCGAGAAGATTTACCGGTGTCGATAAACTAACAAATTCGAATTGATTCGCTAACTCAGTGGCCGTTCCTGAAGGGACAGTAACACTCGCCAATAGGTCGCCAGACATGCTCCACAAACCAATCGAGTGCGAATTTACAAATCCATCTCCATTTGCGTCCCATAACCCGAGCCCTGTGGCAATAACTGAGGATGAACCGATAGTAAAATCATACCCCAACGTGTTGTTCCCGGCAGATACCCCCCATAGTCCCGGGCCAGGATTTGTAATAAGTTCATTTCCTCTCAACACGAAAGGAGACACGATTAGGAGTGCCGCAATAATCGCTGTGGTGGTTATCGACATTTTCATAGATTATCTTTGATTTACTTCTGCTGCCTAACATTTAAGTAGACCATGTGTTTTGCAGCCTATCTCATTTCTTGACTTGATTGTATTCTGGACGTAAATGTCTGTCCAGTATATTTTTGGTTTTGGAACGAGCATTGAACACGCGCCGCCAAAGACTGCAAACATTCACGGCGGGTTTCACTCCATCAAATCCTTCTTTGACAGCACGCGCTTCTGCATTTCGTCCACGATGATATGCACGCGCGAAAGCACCATGTCCTGCGTTTCGCCGAGCATGTAGGATTTCAACTGGACGCGCACGGCGGCGATGGGCACGCCGTTGCGGTCGTTCAGCGCCATGGTGATGAATACCGAGCCTTTGCCCGACCCGTAAAAGACCTTGCCGTCGGCCAGCGCGCCTTGCTCCGCGTCGGTGCCGGGCAGGCCCACCTCCGATTCCACCTTGCTGGCGAGCACGCGCACCTGGCCCTTGTCGTCCGGCGTGTAAATGCGCAGTCCCCGAATGCGCGGGTATTTTTTCATGATGTCGCGCACGAGCAATTGCGCCGCTGGAATGATGGGTGTGTAATTAATTGTCGTGTCGCCGAAATAACTCACTGCGTCGGACTTCGTCCAGAATCCGATCTTGCCGGTCGAGAAGGAGCTGTCATTCAACGTCGGCATCACGGATTTGTCGTCGAGCCAGCAGGTGATCTGGTTGCCCAGACATTGCACGGCCAGCGTGTGCCAGGTGTTGGTGGCAATGTCCAGTGTCGGGCCGATGGGGTCGGAACGGGCACCGCCCACGACCTTGTAGAAACGCAGGTTGCGGCCCAGCGCGCTGACGCGGACGACGTAGAAATTCGACGCGTTCTGGAAGCGGAACACGACGCCCGCCATCTGCTCCGCCACGCCGCGGACGATTTTGAACTGCGTCGCCAGCTTGAAATCTTTGAATGTCTGGTCGTCGTAGATGAACATTGGAAACCGCTCGTCGGTCGGATCGCGGCTCAATTGCGCGAGCACGGGCCGTCGGCCCGGGTGAGCCGTCGCCGTGATTTGCGGCATCAGTGGCGTGAAGGCCGACGGCGACTCGTCCGTGACGATTTTCCAGTCGCCCGGCGCGCCACCGCCGGCGAGGGCGTTGTGAAAGTTGGTCGGCGCCTGGCCCGCGGTGAAATCACTGAAATTGATTCTGATTTCCGCGCCGGAAGTGGACACGGCCAGCGCCAGCCACAGACCAAAAAACGATTTTTGCATCGCGTAAAGCCTGACAAAAAAATGGCCGGGCGACAAGCAATTGCGCCCGGCCGTGAATTATTGAGTCGGCGATTACGCCTTCCAGATCATGTCCGCCACGGTTTTGCCGGCGGGGATGAACGGAATGACGTGCGTGCTGTAAGGCGTCACCACGTCGAGAACGTAGGGTTCCTTGGCGTCGAGCATCCGCTGGATGGCGGCGCGCAAATCCTTTTTGAACATCACACGCTCGCATTTGACGCCGAATGAATTGCAGACGCGGACGTAGTCGGGATAAATCTCGGGGCGATGTTCCGGGTCGCCGAGATAGGTGTGACCGCGGTTGCCGGCGTAGAAGTTATCCTCCCACTGAACCACCATGCCGAGATGCTGGTTGTTCAATATGATGGCCTTCGCGGCAATTTTTTCGACGTGCGCGGTGGCGAGTTCCTGGATGTTCATCAGGAACGAGCCGTCGCCGTCAATGTCAATGACTTCCTTGTCCGGGTGCGCGACCTTGATGCCGAGCGCCGCCGGCAAACCGTAGCCCATCGAGCCAAGACCGCCGCTGGTGATGAACTGCCGCGGATGCGAGTATTTATACCACTGACCGGCCCACATCTGATGCTGGCCAACGCCGGTGGTGATGATGGCATCGCCCTTGGTCAATTCGTAAAGCGCCTCGACCACCATCTGTTGCAGGATGACCTGGTCTTCGTGTCCCTGCATGTGATCTTTCATGTGGTCGCTGCCGGCGATTTCACTGGTGACGCGATAGGCGAACGGCCCCTTTTGCTTCCACTCGTCAATCTGCGCGAGCCACGCGGTTCGCTTTTTGTTGAGCGGGCGCTTGGCGAGCATCGCGTTGAGCCGCGTGAGCGCGTCCTTGATGTCGCCGACCACCGGCAGGTGCGCTTTTCTGTTCTTGTTCAACTCGGAGGCGTCCACGTCAATGTGAACAATCGTGCCGGTCCTGCAAAACTCCTCGAACTTGCCGGTNNCCGCGCCGTGCATGCCGAGCCAGCGCAACGAAAGCGGGTGCGTCTCCGGAAAACCGCCGATGCCCATGAGCGTGGTCGTCACGGGAATGTTCGTGGCCTCGGCGAATTTCTTGAGTTCCGCCGCCGCGCCGCTGGAAATGATTCCGCCGCCGCAATAAATCACCGGGCGCTCGGCTTTCTCAATCAGCCCCATGATTTCGTTCAAGGCCACCTCGTCGGCGCGCAAGTCGGGTTGCGTATAGCCGGGCAATCCTTTTTTGAT
>PLZL01000182.1 GCA_003152145.1 Limisphaerales bacterium | reverse complement strand
AGTTGCCGGCGTTGTCGTCCCAATAAAGCTGTGTCGCCATTCCAAGCTGGCGCAGATTGCTTTCGCACGCGGCACGTTGGGCGGACAACTTCGCTTTCGCCAGGGCGGGCAAAAGGACCGCCGCGAGAATGGCGATGATGGCANNATGGCAATGACCACGAGCAATTCGACGAGCGTGAAGGCTCGTGAGTGGCGAGTGACGAGTGACAGGTGACGAGAACGTGGTTCGCGCGCCGCGCCATTGAACTTGTCACATGTCACCTGCCACTTGCCACTGTTTTTCATGGCCTTTCAGCTTTCACACGATAAAACGCATCGTCTGCCGGCGGATTCGTGTCCTGCAAAAATAAATTTGTCCCGTTGCCATTCGTTGGAATTGAAACCGGCGTCCACGAACTAAAATTTGTCGTGCGTTCGAGCGTGTAAAGCCAGTTGGTGTCGCTGACGAACTGAACTTGTCTGGCGGCGATGGTTTGGATGACGCCGACCGGCAGCGGTGAGGCGAAGGTAAAATTGTCCACCGTGCCATGCGCCAAAATTGAACCACCATAGTCAGGGTCTTGTCCGTTATCGCTGTAACTGTTGATGGAAACGGCATCCACCTGAAAATCGTCAAACCATGGGCCGAGATAAGCATCCTCAACCGGCCCGAATGGCGCGCCGTCCGCCGCCATCGTCGTGTGCAAGGTCTGGTTCGTGGCCGTGTAAACCATCATGACATGATAGAGCGTGTTGGTGGTGAGTTCGAGCGGGTCAGTAAAACCGCCGCCGGAGTAATTCGTCTGCGACGAGATCATCAACATCGAAACCGTCGCGCCGTAATCATTGATGTCATTCGGAAAATAATCGAACTCGACGATGTCCGGAAAATAACCGTAGCCGCGAAAATAATTTCCGCTTTTGGCGATGCCGGTGTTGATCAAGCCAACGGCAATCTCGAATGAATATGGCTTGCCCGGGGTTGTGCCGATGGCGATGTCGTTCAATCGCAAATCAAACATGATGAGAAAATCATTCGTTTTGGAGTGAACCATTCCGAGCGGATGGTAAAAATAACTGTTCGTCTGCAATGAATCCCAGGTGACGGCCAGGTCGTGGTTCGTGGAATCCCATTGGAACAGATTCGTGTCGCCGAAAATCTGCCAGCCGCTTTGCAGCGGGTCGGCGGAGAAATTTTCAGTGATGGTGGTCGCGCCGGAACGCGCGGCAAACAGGACAAACAGGCCGGCCAAAGCCAGCGGAACGAACAATATTTTTTTCATGGACTGATCTTTCAATTTTGTTCCGCGAATTAAAGTTCACGAAACGGTTTTTGGTTGAGAGACCAGCGCGAAGCCTGAAAACGAAAACGCCTCCAGACTCCGCAAAACGGGAATGAAGGCATTCGACGAGTTCCGCCAGAAACAGTCTGGCGAACCGGCCTCATCCTTCTCTTTGCGGAGAAGCGCCCCGAAACGCGGGGCCGACGAGCGCAGCCAAACCGATATCCTGACTTCGGCCTCAAACCTCACTCCCGCCTTCCCGGCCTTTCGGCCAGTGGCATTGGGAATTTGTAGCCGTTACAGTGGCGCAACCGTCCCGGATTTTCACCGGGTTCCCTGATATTTGACTGCGATGTTGGCGGAAACATTACCGCCGGTTTCAAAGAACGGTTCCTTTCTACACTGAATAAATTATTTTCCAAGCAAAAAATGTCCAGGCTTTACGCCGCCGCCGGCTGGATGATAGGTTGCCGCCAGTAAAGCCACCGGCAACCCGGCTCCGACACATGGTTCAAGTTGAATCTCTCACCAAACTTTACGGCGAGTTCGTCGCCGTGAATGAGCTTTCGTTTTCCATCCAGCCCGGCGAAGTGATGGGCCTGGTCGGCCCGAACGGCGCGGGCAAGACCACCACGTTGCGTTGTCTCGCCGGCATCATTCCGCCCACGCGCGGAGTCGTCCGCGTCGCCGGTCACGACATCGTCCGCGACGCGATTGCAGCCAAGAAGCAGCTCGCTTTTTTCACCGACGAACCGCGCCTGTTCGATTATCTCACCGTCTGGCAGCACTTGAATTTTGTCGCGCGGATTTATCAGGTGCCCGATTACGAAAAAATCGGNNCCTGCGGTTTGCTGCACTCGCCAAAGGTGATTTACTTTGATGAACCGCTGACTGGGCTGGATCCGTTCGGCATCCGGCGGATGAAGGATTCCATCTTGAAACGCGCCCGCGACGGCGCGGCCATCATCATCAGCTCGCACCTGCTGCACCTCGTCGAGGAAATCTGCTCGCGCATCCTGATTTTGAAGAACGGACAAAAGATCACCGATGGCACGCTGGCGGAAATCACGCGGAAATTTTCCGGGCAGCCCGGTGACCCCAGCCTGGAGGAAATTTTCTTTCGTGCCACCAGCGAACCCGTCGCGCCCGCCGTGCCGCCGGTGCTGCCAACCGAGACCAAATGATCGCCGCACTTTTCTATCTGCAATATCATTCGACCCGCAACCGGCTGGTCACGCGGTTCAAGCGTCTCAAGCAGCCGAAATATCTGTTTGGAGCCATTGTGGGCGGGCTTTATGTCTATTTCTATTTCTTCCGTTATTTCTTCCGGGGCTACGCAAGCGGCGGGCGGCGGGCGTTGGCCCCTGCGATTCCGCCGGAATATCTGCTGCTGGCGGAATCGCTAGGCGCGCTGCTGCTCTTTGCCATCGTCCTGCTGGCGTGGTTCATTCCCCACGAACGCGCCGCGCTAACGTTCACTGAAGCCGAAGTGTCATTTCTTTTCCCCGCGCCCGTGACGCGTCGCAATCTGATTCATTTCAAACTCATTCGTTCGCAGTTGCGGATTTTGTTCAGCGCCCTCCTGCTGACGCTGTTTTCCCGGCGCTTCGGCGGCAATGTCTGGATTCATGCGCTCGGCTGGTGGTTGATTCTCTCGACATTGAACCTCCATTTTCTCGGTTGTTCTTTCGCCCGAACCATGCTGCTGGATCGCGGCGTTTCCAACCGGCTCCGCCGGCTGCTGGTGTTCGGTTTGGCGATGGCGATGACCGCCTGCGTCTGGGTTTGGGCAAAACGGACCTTGCCGGGATTAAACTCTGCCGACACCGCCAATCTCAACTCGGTCGTGAATTACCTGCAACGGATTTTGTCCGCCGGTCCCGCGCTATATTTGCTTTACCCGTTCCGGCTGATGGCGCGTCCATTTCTCGCGCCCGACGCCGCGGCATTTTTCAGCGCGCTGCCGCCGGTGCTGCTGATTTTTTTGCTCCACTACCTGTGGGTCATTTATTCCGACGTGTCATTTGAGGAAGCCTCGGTGGAAGCTTCGCAAAAACTGGCCACGCGCATTGCCGCCGTGCGCGCCGGCAACTGGCTGGGCGCGAAGAAAAATCGAAAGGCCGGACGTCCATGGTTCAAACTGGCCGCCACCGGCCCGTCTGTCACGGCGTTGTTGTGGAAAAACCTCATCGGCATCAGACAGGTCTTTTCCGTTCGTCTCTGGATTTCCGTCTTCATCGTTGTGGTCATCTTCGGCGTCATGCTGGCCGGTCACGCGCAAAGGCAGGGACTTTCCATTTTTGTGGCGTTCTTCATTGCCATTGCCCTGGGCTACTCGTTGCTGCTGGGACCGCAAGTGTTGCGGCTGGATTTTCGCCACGACCTGCCGCAGGCGGACATCCTGAAAACCTTTCCGATGCGCGGCTGGCAGATTGCCCTGGGCGAAATCCTCGCGCCGGTCGTCGTGCTGGCCGGATTCCAATGGCTGTTGCTGTTGCTCGGCTTCGGCCTGGTTTTATTTCTGCCCGGCAAACACGAAGCCCTGATGCTGGCCATTGGCATCAGCGCAGCGTGCATGCTGCCGGTTCTGGATTTTCTGCTGTTGCTCATCCCGAACGCCGCCGTGCTGCTGTTCCCGTCGTGGATCCAAACCGGCAAGGACAGCCCGCGCGGCATCGAAGCCACCGGCCAACGGCTGATTTTTGCACTGGGTCAACTGCTCGTCCTGGCGCTGGCGCTTCTGCCCGCCGCCGCCGCGTTCGTTGGCATTTTCTTTCTGTTGAAATTCGCGCTCGGCCCGGTCGCCGCCGTGCCCTTTGCATCGCTGGCGGCGACAGTGATTCTGGCCGTGGAAGCCGGCTCCGGGGTGATGTTGCTCGGCAAACTATTCGACCGGTTTGACGTGTCGGAGGAACACACAAATTAGAAGCGGGCGCATCTCAATTTTTGAGGGGTGTAATCTTGGCCCGGAACTGGTATAAGCGGGTGCTTGAGCAACTGCTGTGTGAAATCAATTCCTCAATCCGACAGCAGATTCGAGACGTTTGCTGGTCCGGTGTCCAACTGGACAGCGCGTTTGACGGCTGGCTTGACGCGAAGCATGCGAGCCAGAAACCAGACCCTCGGCCACATCCCAAAATGATTTCAGAAAATCAGTTCCCTTTCGCCTTCATCTGATTTCGGCGCGACCCGTCTGCCCCTTTTCCCCTGCACATTCAGATTGAGGAATTGCCTTCAAATCCTCCGCACCCGGACTTCCTTCGCGAGCCGGTTCACGTCCTTGCGGTTCAATTCGCCAGGCAGGGGCGTGAGCGCGTTGGCCGCGCCGGCGGCGGCGCCCCAGCGACATGCCTCGCCCAAATCATCGCCGCGCAACAACCGCCACACCACGCCGGCGGTGAAGGCGTCGCCGGAACCAATTGGATTCACCGCCTTGATTCGCGGCGAGACGATGCGCCGGAAAATTTTCCCGTCAAACGCCAGCGCCGGTTCCCGGCCCGCCGTCACAATCACCCGTTGCGCGCCGCGTTCGCACAATTCACGCATCGCCCGCATCACGTCCGTGTCGGACTTGAGTTCGCGTCCGACGGTCGCCGCCAGTTCCGGCCGGTTGGGTTTTACCAATCCCGGTTTTGCCTTGAGCGCCCCGGTCAACGCGGTGCCCTGCGCGTCCACGACGGAAATCGCCCCCGCGTTTTCCGCCAGCCGCGCGCAATCGTGATACAAGGTCGCCGGGCAACCGGAGGCGATGGTTCCCGACATTACCACGGCGCGGCAATCGGCGATGCGCCGCCAGACGACGGCCATGAATTTCCCGAAATCCGCCGGCTTGACCGGGCGGCTTTCCTCGACCAGTTCCGTGTGGGTGCCGGCTGATTCGTCAATCACCGTGATGCACTGCCGCGTCGGGGCTTTCACCGTCACGAAGTCGGATTCAATGTGCTTCTCCGCCATCGCCGCCCGCAAAAATTCCCCGCGTTCGCCGCCGAGAAAGCCCGTTGCGACCGGATGTTCGCCGAGCACTTTCAAGACTTTCGCCACGTTGATGGCTTTGCCGGCCACGCCGTCGAGCGTCGTCACGGCGCGATTGACCGTGTCGGGCGTCAGCTTGCGGAAAATCATCACCCGCTGCGCGGCGGGCGTCGTGCCGATGCAGAGAATTTTCATCGAACGCATTTTTGACCAATCATCGCCTGGAGCAAATCAAATCACCATTTGCCGGAGCGCGGCAAACCGTTCTTCGGCTGCAAACGAAAACGACGGGTCAGCCCGTCAACCCACGGGCCGGTCACGGGTTCGGAAGGATTTCAATCCCGTTGATCTGGGGATTCTCGACGTTGGGCGTAAACGTGATGTCCAGCTTGCCGTCGGTGATTTCCACGTTGACGGTTTCGATGTAGGCGCGCAGCGCACCGCCAGCCTTTACAAAAACATCAAAATCCTTGAACTCNNGAAAACGAAGTCATGCTGTATCGTTCGCTGCGATAAATCTCAGGCTCCGTCGTGTTGGCGATTTGCACGTCAGGACGTTCAACCGTTTCCCCATCCACAAAATTCTGGTCGGGCAGCCAGACGGTGCCATCGGAATTCGTGAGCGGAGTTGAAAGCCCGGCATTGATGCGAACCGGCATTGTCATTGGTGCTGGCGCTGGCACTGGCGCGGGCGCGATCGCGGGCGGGGCGACTGTCACAGGCGCGGGCGGGGCCGCCGGNNAAAAAAGGGGCCAGCGCCGCAACAAAAAGGCCTACCGGCCAGCGCGCCAAACATTTTGTGTATTTCATAGTTGCCTTTGGACTTTGTGGTTTGCGATTTGTGTTTCAGCAAAAATGCGGTGACGCTCCGTGCAATGGCAAGCGAAAAGGGAGGGATTATTTTCCGATATTTCGCCATGACGAAACGCGCCCGTCATTTGCGGGAGAGCGACGTCATCGCCCGCTCCGATGTTCGTAGATTACCACCGATTGGTTGGTGAACACCACGTCCGCCTCGTTGAGAATGACCTGCCATCGGCTGCGGCCCTGCTCCAAGGATTGCTTGAGCGAACCATCGGCGAAAATGTATTGGATGTTCGTCCCCCAAAATTCACGTCCCCGGGCCGGATCCGTCCAGTCGGCGTGTGCGTTGAAAAGGTTTGTGATCCAGTCGTGCCGTTCCATCAAATCCACCGACTGTGCCCAATGCCCCCACACCACCGTGTTCCCGGCCAATCCCGGAATCAGGCGGCTGGTTTCAACCGTGGCAAAAACCACGTCGTCCGGTTTGGTCTGGCTTTTGAGGAATTGCAGGCCGTTCATCACGTCGTTGCTGATGTAATAGTAACCGTCCGCGTTGTTGCGCACTTCCCGGTTCTCGCTGGCGAGCAGATACGCGGGAGTTGAGACCAACAGCGGCAGCAAAACGACCGCCGCGATGACCGTGATCCATCCACGCGTCCGGGAATTTGAAAACCGGTTCAGGAGCAAATCGAGGGAAACCGCCGCCACGATGCACAGGGGAATGTGGGCGCCGAAGATGAGTTTCCGCTGAAACCAAAACGGAAAGTAGGCCAATGCCACAGCGAGAACGAACCAGAGAATGACCGGCCAGCAGCGTTTCATGAATTGTTCCCGCCCCACTGCCAAACCCGCGACACAAAACAGCAGCGGCAGTCCGAATCCCAGCGCGTAAGTGGCGGGCGAAGGACTGGTCATTTCCCCCGTGGAATCATGCTTTGAGATGAGCGGGTGCAACGCCGCCACCAGACCCACATAAACCACAAATGGAATTGCAGCCAAAAGATACCGCAACAGAAAATTCAAGGCGGATGCCTTTCGGCGCAGCACCGTGATGAGCATGGCGAAAGCGAACAGCAGCGGTTGCGAATAGGGATGGATCAAGGCGAGGATTCCCGTGGCCGCGCCGGCGAGCCAGAAATCTGATTTGCGCCCGTCCCGCGAGCCGCGGTCCAGCCAGAACAGGGCGAGCAACATCAGCGTCAGCGAGTAGGGGAACAGCGGGTTCCATAACAGACACCAGAAGGTGTTCATGTCCACCAGCCACAAGTCGCCGGAGAAATTGG
>PLZL01000028.1 GCA_003152145.1 Limisphaerales bacterium | reverse complement strand
GCATCCAGAAACAGGATCAGCGGTTGCTCCGATGTTGCAGACTTGAAATGCTCCATCAATTCTTCTCCCAACGCTTTGATATCTGTGGGAAGTTCGCCTTCGCGCGAATGCCGCAGCCGCAGTTCCTGGCACAGACTGCTGAGCAGCCCGCGCAGATCGGAGCAACGCGGATGGGTGCCGATAAGCCGGACCACCGGCTTCAGCGCTGCGGCCTCTTGCGCCGCTCGTGACAGCAACGCCGTCTTGCCACAACCCGAGGCACCGCGCACCACCAACGGCCAAGTCGAATCGTTGAGCAGAAAGTCGTGAACCGCCTTCAGCTTGTCCTCACGGCCGACAAAGGTCTCCGCGCCGCCTCGCTCCTGGCTTGCACGAGCATGCTCCTGCAGTTCTATCTCCAACTCACGCGCAGCACGCTCGGCAGACCCAGGCTTCGTTAGCCGCCAATACTCATCAATCTGGCCTTGGATGATGTCTCTCAGCCGGGTTTCCACTTCGGAGCAAAGCTTCCCAAGGTGATCCGTTGTGACATCCGCGGCGGACTGGCCCTGACTTTCGGCGGCAAACACGCGCACCGTGGCGCGGGCTTCAAACACATTCGCCCCGCCCAGCCGCTTGCGAAGCGTCTCCTTCAGCCGTTCTTGCTCGGCAGGGAGTGATGCATCAATGATCCCGGACGGTTCCACGTCAACGAAGTCCTTGATCCTCTTGATCTGCTTCGGTTCGGAGAACTCACCGACGTTCTCGATCTGCCGGAAGAACGCCAGCACATGCTCCCGGGCGTCTGGAACGCGCAGCGCGCCATGCCAGATTTCCTGCTCGGTGGCGGAGGCCTGAAAGCGGACGATGGCGGGCGGTGAACCCTCCGCCAGCGACGCCGCGTCGAAACGCCCCCGCAATTGCTCCGGCGGCTGGGCGCGATTGATGATCACCCACAGGATGGCTTGGATCTCGTTCCAAGGCGCATCCTGCGTGCAGTCCTTCACGTCGGGGAGCTGCTGCCGGCGGGATTGCAGGAGATAGACGGGCGGAACCGCATTTTCGTCCCGGCGATACCATGTTTGCAAAACTGCGGCGGCCGGTTTGTCCGTGGTGGTCGCCACCTGCGCGGCGGCGTGCTCCAGCGCCTGGAATTCAGCAACGGAAATCTCTTCCGGCAAGGGCCGCCAGCCGTAGCGGTTGCCCAGCAGGATCAGGAAATTGGGCCGGGGCGAGATCTCCTGCGCGCGCCGCAGCTCGTCAAAACAAATCCGCATCGTGCGGTGATCGAGACCCGCTTCGCTCGACACGCCCCAGCGGAGGTCAATGGCCTGAAACTGAAAGCCGTTCTGNNGCTTCAAGTCGCTAAACGTCGAACTGACGAAGACGCGAATGACGGGTCGGAAACGAGGCATGGAGCTTTGCGGGGTCATGTTTCACTCCGACCACAAGGCCGGCAAGGGCACGAGCCACAGTTTGTCGCCAGACGGAACCAATTGGTCGCCTGTGTAGAGCACCACCCCGGCGCGGAATCGTTTGCCGAGTTGATCCCGCAGTTCCTGAAGCGCGGCGAAATCCGATGCGGCCACGGTGGCGCTCGCCTTGACTTCCACACCGGCCACCGTGCCGTCGGCCTTTTCCAGCAGCACATCCACTTCCGAGCCGGCCGCCGTGCGGAAATGGTAAAGTGCCGTGTGCGGATCGGCCCAAGAAATCTGCTTGCGGAGTTCGCCGACCACGAACGTCTCCAACATCCGCCCCAGCAGGGAACGATCTTCGTTGAGCCTTCGGGCGTCGGTGCCCATCAGGTGGCAAGCCAGACCGGTGTCCACCAAGTGAAGCTTGGCGGCTTTGACTAGGCGTTTGCCCAGGTTGGGCGACCACGCTGGCAGCCGATGAACGAGGAATACGGTCTCCAGCAGGGCCAAGTAGCGGGACAACGTCGTGTGCGGCAAACCGGCGTCACGCCCCACATCCGCAAGGTTCAATAAACCGGAGGCACGGGCGGCCAGCAACTTGAGCAGGTTCGGCAAGGCGTGCAATCCATCCACCCGCGCCAGATCGCGGACGTCCCGTTGCAGGATCGTGGAAATGTAGGAAGCAAACCACGTCGCGCGGCGATCGTCCGCTTTACGTTGCACGGCTTCTGGATAACCGCCACGAACCAGGCGGGCGGAAAGATCGTCTTTCGCGGAGTTTGCTTTTGGTTTGGCAATGGTGCCGTCAAACAGGCGCTTCACGAACCCATCACGTTTGCCAGTCAGTTCGCCGGCGGAAAATGGAAACAGCGGAATGATCTCCATGCGACCGGCCAGCGATTCGGACAGGCGCGGCAGCGTCATGACGTTGGCCGAACCGGTGAGCAGAAAACGTCCGGGACGACGCTCCTTGTCCACCGCCAGCTTGATGGCCGGAAACAAGTCCGGGGCCTTCTGAATTTCATCAATCACGACCGGGCCGGTGAGATTGCGGATGAATCCGGACGGGTCGCCGGCGGCCAGCGCGAGTGTGGCGGCATCATCCAAGGTGAAATACTGGAATCCGGGCGCGCTTGCCATCTCCTGCGCCAGCGTGGTTTTGCCCGTCTGCCGTGCGCCGTTGAGCAGCACAACCGGGGTGTCGAACATGGCCCGCCGGATCGCCTCCTGAATATTGCGTCGAATCATGGTGAGATATTCACCGGTTCGTGGTTAATTTGCAAGAAATTAAAAGCGATTTGCACGCCGCGAACAACCTCCGACTAGATGATCGGAACCCGCTTCGCTCGATACGCCCCAGCGGAGATCAATGGCCTGAAACTGAAAGCCGTTCTGCGCGCAAAGCTGCTCCAGCCTGGGAAACACCTGCGCCTGCAGCGCGTTGCGCTCATGCTTCATGTCGCTGAACGTCGAGCTGACGAACACGCGAATGACGGAGCGGAGACGGGGGTGGTGGTGTTTGGCTGGTTCATTTCGCCTGCTCCTTACAAAATAAACTCCGGAAAACCGCGATGCCAAAGTTCTCCGGCTCCGCATGCATGTCGCGAAACACGCTGCTGATGAAGACGCGGACGGTTTTGTCGGGGGCGGCGTTCATTTGGATGTCACGGTCTGTCTCCTGTTACTACCCAAGAAGCTATGGCTGTTTCTAAACACCTGTCCATAGCCAAGACCCAAGCAATGCATTTAATGCCAATAATCCTTCGCTCGAATCATCTGTGTCCAAACGCACAACTATCACCCTGTTTGCGCGCAGCATCAATACCTCTTTGCACCGCAAACTGTTCTTCTCATACGACAGAGCAGTTGCGGGAACCCCAGCCACGTCCAAATGCTGGACATCGATTCCCAAGTTGACTGCAACTTTCGGAGAGAGAAGTTGATCCCGAATAATCGGCGTGGACGCAAGACGCTGAATTCCGATACGTGGAAGTTCTGTGCCCTCGGGAGAAACAATAGCTAGAAAGTTACCAGGCCGGAGTCCCGGATAGCTCCTGAGGAACCAGCCCTGCGGCACCTTGAAAGAAATCCCGTGCGCATCACTACATACCTGATTGCCTTCTGCAATGTGAAAACCATTCGCTCTTGAAGAGGTGCCATCCAACCCACCTTTAATGTCAGGCATAACCCACTGAATCGTTCCCTCTGAGATTGTGCCAACATCCCATTTCAACGAGCAGACCAAGTCATCCAGCACCTGAGTTGTTTGACAGTATCGGCGGAAGGAGCACCGACAAGAGAAGACAACACTAATCTCCATGTTCTGGCTGTGAATCCACGGATGCGGAAGCAGTATCGAGTAACGTCTCGTCCATGTAGCTGAGTCGGCGTTCCATTATGTCAAAGCCGGATGACTGTGACCGTGAAGAAAGACAAGGTGAACCCCGTGGCAGTCCAGTTCATGCTTGTCCGTATACCTATTTGCAAACTCGAGGAGATGCTCATAGAGATCTCGGTCGTCCAGACTATCATCTGAGTTGATTACACGCTCCTGTGAGAGGTCAGACCAGACTCCAATTTGCATACCCACATCATTGCCAGACATTCTAC
>PLZL01000172.1 GCA_003152145.1 Limisphaerales bacterium | reverse complement strand
AACACGATTGAACTGACCTTGAGCATCGCCGGCGCTTCGGCAAAAGAGCCGGACTCCGTTCTATCGCCGGGTCGTGCAAACGCGCGACCCGGTTTTTGTTTGAAGCCATGCCTACTTCGCGCTGGCACTTGGCCCGCCATTCTGGCAAATGAAACCCATGAATTCCAAATTGCTGGCAGTCATTCTCGCTGCAACCGCATTGGGCGCAACTTTTTGTTCCGCCGCGGAAACCAAGGCCCAACACGACGCCCGCATGGCATGGTGGCGCGAGGCGAAGTTCGGCATGTTCATCCACTGGGGCGTCTATTCCGTGCCCGCCGGATATTACAACGGCAAGCCGGTTCCGGGCATCGGCGAATGGATCATGAATCGGGGAAAAATTCCGATGGCTGAATATCAAGCCTACGCGAAGGAATTCAACCC
This sequence comes from Limisphaerales bacterium, assembly GCA_003152145.1. The sequence goes on along the minus strand of PLZL01000172.1, from coordinate 7,704 downwards.
CACCAATTTCAACGCCGAGGAATGGGTGAAAATCGCGAAGAACGCGGGGCAGAAATACATCGTCATCACGAGCAAGCATCACGACGGCTTCGCGATGTTCGACTCGAAGGCCAGCGACTGGAACATCGTCAAGGCCACGCCGTTTGGCCGCGACCCGCTCAAGGAACTCGCCGCCGCGTGCAAAAAGGAAGGCATCAAGCTTGGCTTCTATTATTCGCAGGCGCAGGATTGGAACAACGGCGGCTCCGCCTCCGGCGGCAAGTGGGACACAAACCAGCAACGTGACATGGACGACTACATTGACCACATCGCGGTGCCGCAGGTGAAGGAGATTCTTTCCAACTACGGCAAGTTTCCCGCCGTCCTCTGGTGGGACACGCAGATCAACATGAACACCAACCGCGCGCAGAAACTTTACGACTTGGTGGAGAAGTTGCGCCCAAACATCATCATGAACAACCGGCTCGGCGGCGGCTTCCGGGGCGACACGGAGACGCCGGAGCAGACCATCCCCGCGCAAGGCTATCCCGGCCGCGATTGGGAAACGTGCATGACGATCAACGACACCTGGGGCTACAAACGCGACGACACCAATTTCAAGTCCACCGCAACACTCATCCGCAACTTGTGCGACATCGCCAGCAAAGGCGGAAATTATCTGCTGAACGTCGGCCCGACGAGCGCCGGCGAGATTCCGCAGCCGGAAGTGGAACGGCTGGCGGAAATGGGTGCGTGGATGAAGGTGAACGGCGAGGCGATTTACGGCACCCGCCCGACAATTTTCGGCGCGGAGGCGGGAGCCTCAAGTGCGACGGAGAAGGATCGCCGCGGGAACCCGAGATTTATTCCCGCATGGGACTGGCGTTGCACGATCAAGCCCGGGAAGATTTACATCCACATTTTCAAATGGCCGGCGGGGCAAATTCAAATGCCCGGCGTGAAAGGCAGAATCACCAATGCCTATCTGCTCGCCGACCAGCGGCATCACCCGTTGAAATTCCAACAGACGGCGCAAGGCGTGACGATACAACTGCCCGACAAAGCGCCCGATGCGATTGCGTCAGTGCTCTGTTTGAAAGTCAGGGGCGAAGTCGCCGCGATGCCCGCACAAGCTCCCTGAACGCGAAAGGGGGGCGGGTTGACAAAGATTGTCGTGGCCAGAAATTTCGGGGCGGCTTCATCCGGGACAAACATCAGCGTTCACTTCAGACGTTTCCTGGCAGCCTCCTGATTCCGTTGCGGGAAGAAATTCGGCTGGTTCATCCCATCATGGTTTGATAGGCTGACCGCTGTTGTTAAGAACAACAAACCTCGCTCCTGATTATGTGCAGTGCCGCCGGCCTTCAAGCAACCATCACGTCCGATGGTGCGCCAAATCCTTTAGCCTGGTTCGCCGGCATGATTGACCACTGTTATGACCATGTTGAGGCCGCCAAAGCAGGAGGCCGGCCCATCGTGGGCATCATGTGCGAATTCACACCACGCGAGATCATTCTTGCCGCCGGTGCCGTGCCGGTTTGCCTGTGCGGCGGCTCCGCAGCAACCATTCCTGCCGCCGAACAATTTCTGCCCGCCAATCTGTGTCCGCTGATCAAGTCCACCTTCGGCTATCAGGTCACCGGGAACAATTCCTTTTTGAACCGGGCGGATTTGATCGTTGCCGAAACGACCTGCGACGGAAAAAAGAAAATGTTTGAGCTGATGAGCGCAACGAAACCGATGTATGTGCTCGAACTGCCTCAAAAGGCCGATGATGCCGACGCGCTCGAACATTGGACACGGGAAGTGCGAAAGTTTAAGGAGCATCTGGAACAACGCTTTCAAACGCGCATCACAGACGAGAAACTTCGCGACGCGGCCCGGCTGATGAACCGCGAGCGCGGGCTGCGCAGGCAATTGGCCGATTTAATGACCCGCGACCAACCGCCGCTCACGGGACGGCAGTTGATCGAATTCAAAAGCATCATTTCCGGCATCGAAGCGGACTTGCAACAGTATGAACGCGCGCTGGAAATTTTTGGCGGCGCAGATCAAGAAACCCCGCCGACGAACCAACAAAATAAATCACCCATCCGCGTGCTGCTGACCGGCGTGCCGATTGTCCACGGCGCGGAGCGCGTATTGGAATTGATCGAAAACGCCGGTGCGGTGGTGGTCGCCATGGAGAATTGCACCGGCCTTAAACCAATTCTTGATGACGTGGACTTGAACGAATCAGACCCGATCCGGGCGATTGCAAAAAAATATTATCATCTCTCCTGTTCGGTCATGACACCGAACACCGGACGCTTTGAAACGCTTCGCTCGCTCGCGGTGAAATTCCGTCCGCATTGCGTCATCGAGTTGGTCTGGCAGGCGTGTCTTACCTACGACATCGAATCATTCCACGTCCGCAAACTGGTCGAGGAGGAACTTCACCTTCCATACCTGAAAATCACGACGGATTATTCGCCATCGGATTCGGCGCGAATTTCGGCGCGTGTCGAGACTTTGTTTGAGACGATTCGCGCCCGGCGCCATTGAATCAATCCGGAAAATCAAACTACAAACCAACCGTATGAAATCAGCACCGCAAATTCACCTGTCGGATGTCCAAGCCGTTTATTCCGGGCCGGAAGGCCGGCTCTGGGAACTGCTCATGGGCGAACAGATTCACATCGGCGGCTTCGAATCCTCGATGGATCTCGCGCAGCGCGCCGACATCGGCGGGAGATTGTCGGGGGTTGATCTCTGCTGCGCCCTCGGCGCGGGAATGCGTTTTCTGGTTCGGTTCCGCAAAGTGTCGCACATGATGGGGGTGGATGCCACTGGCGCTATGCTGGAATTAGGGCGCAAGCGTTGCGCGGAGGAAGGTCTGGCGAACCGCGTCTCATTCGTGGAGGCCAATGTTTGCTCCAGCGGGATTCCTGATGCCCGGTTCAATTTTGTTTGGGGCGAGGACGCCTGGTGCTATGTCGAGGACAAGGCAAAGTTGATCGCCGAAGCAGCCCGGCTGGTCAAGCCGCAAGGCAAAATTGCTTTCACCGACTGGATGGAAGGCCCGGCCGGATTGACCGGTGAAGAGGCCATTCGTTTTCTCTGTTTCATGAGATTTCCCAGCGTGCTCACGCTCGGCGAATACCAATCGCTGCTCGAGGCCAACGGTTGCTCCGTGCGGGTCGCGCATGACACCGGCCGATTCGCCGCCAGCGTGTCCCTTTACCTCGACATGATTGAAAAACAACTGACCTTCGATGCGCTGAAAATCATCGGCTTCGACCTCGCGCTCGCGCAAAGTCTCATTGGTGAAATGCGTTTTATTCAATCGCTCGCCCAGGCCGGGAAAATAATTCAAGGCCTCATCGTCGCGGAAAAAATCAAATAAACCCGGCGCGCAAATGGACGTGTTCCTCACCAGCCCGTGGATTCCTGCCGAATGGATCCGGGCGCACGGGTTGCAGCCGCGCGGCATCTGGTCGGCGGAACATTTCCAGCCCGGCACGTGGCCGCTTTCCGCCGGCGTCTGCGCGTTTGCAGAAACCGTGGTCCGGTTTGCCGAAGCAAGGACGGATTCCGCCGTGATTTTTTCGACGGCCTGCGACCAGTTGCGGCGCGGCTTTGATGTCGTGGCGTTTCGTGGACAACTTCAGTCGCCGATTTCAGGCAAGGGAGCTTGCGATGGGCGCGACAGCGTCTTGGAGTGCGGCAGCCCTCTGCCGCTTTTGCACACGTCCAGCACCGATCCAAAGCGCCAGAGGGCTGGCGCAGTCCAAAACCTGGCGGCCATTTCGACGATTCGTGGAAAGCCACGCGCATTTTTGTTCAACCTGCCCGCAACCTGGCAGACGGCAGCGGCCAGAGAAATTTTCCGTTCCGAACTGGAAAGGCTGGGGCAGTTTCTCTTGGCCATCGGCGGGCGCACGCCATCGCCGGAAGCGTTGTGGCGGGAAATGGTGCAATCCGGCGGGAGGCGAAAGCAGTTGCTCGAATCAGCGTCAGCCAGTTCTCCGCGCGGGTTTGCCGAAGCCGTGGCGCGATTTCATTGGGACGGTGCCTTTTCGCCGCCGCAACCGGCCACACCGACAAGGCAAATCCCACTCGCCCTCGTCGGTGGACCGTTTCTCGCACCGCACTGGAAATTGCTGGACGAAATCGAAGCCGCCGGCGGACGCGTCGTTTTGAATGCGACCGAATCCGGCGAGCGCAGTTTGTGTCCGGCATTTGAATTGGATGCCGCCACTGGCGGTCCATTCGACGCGCTTGTCCACGGCTGCTGCGACAATATGGTTGACGTGTTCCAGCGGCCGAACACGCGACTGTATTCGTGGCTCAAGACGCGGCTGGCGTCCCGCCATGTGCGCGGCATCGTGCTCTGGCATTTTACCGGCTGCGACCTTTGGCGCGCCGAGGTGCAAACCTTGCGGGAAACTTTCGGCCTGCCGGTTCTGCTGCTCGAAGCCGACGGAGAACCGGGCGCTGCACCGCGCGAGCTCACCCGCCTTCAGGCTTTTTTGGAAACGCTGAAATGAACATCGCGCCGCGCAAATTGAACCTGGACGAGTGGGACGACCACTACGATCAACTGCGGCGGGACGGCCTGCGAGAACCTAGTTATGGTGGGCCGCTGCGGCGTCATGTCGTCCGCGAAAAAGATTTCCGGCTGCAACAACTACAGTTCGACAACTCGCCCGCCGCGCTGCGGCTCTGGAATTTTCTGCTGACGGAAAACGAGCGGCTGCATCAGGCCCGCGCCAGCGGCGACAAAATTGTCGGCACGATGAAAGACCTCGGCACCGTGCCGGTCATGGCGTATGCGTTGCCGGGCGTGCGGGCGTTTTATCCGGACGGCGCGTGGTGGACGCCGTGCCTCATGGAATGCAGCGACAAGCTGCTGCAACAGGCGGAAGCGATGGGCATTGACGCCTCGTTTTGTCCGGTGCGCGCGATGCTGCCGGCCTTCGAGAACGGCGAACATTTTCCGCAGCCGGATTTGCTGGTTTGCAGCACCGGCGCCGTCTGCGACGATTTTTCGGCCATCGCGCAACGGCTGGAGCATCTCGGTCATTCCATTCTCTGGTGGGAAATGCCGCGCCGCCGCCAGCCGTCTGCCGGCGAAATCGCCTGCGGGCTGCCGGGCAATCTCGCCGCGCCGAAAATCCAGGTGGACTGCGTGCGGAAGGAATTGCAGCGCGTGGGCCAGGCGTTGGGCGAACTTGCTGAAAGAACCCTGGACGCCGATCTGCTGACGAACGGCATTCGCGCGGCGAATAAAGTTCGCCGGCTGCTGGACTCATTGCGTCGGACGGTTTATTCCGCGCCCGCCGCGCCGCTGCCCGCGCTGGAAATGCTCGTCGCGGAAATGCTCGCGATTCATTTCTGTTCCGACCGCGAGGAAACCATCGCCGTGCTCGACGGCTTGCTGGCCGAGGCTCAAGCGCGCGTCCGGCAAAATCAATTTGTCATCAACGCCGACGCCGTGCGGATTTTCTGGGTGAATCCGGTCGCCGATTTGCGGGCGATGAATTTGCTGGAAGAACTCGGCGGAAGCATTTGCGGTTCGGATTACATGTTCAGTCACGCGTTGGATTTGATTCCCGAAAATCTGCCGCCGCTGGAGGCGCTGGCCCGCACCGCGCTGGCCGATCCAATGGTTGGCCCGACCGCCGACCGCGCCGCGCGCATCGTCCGCGAATGTCTGGCTGGCCGCGCCGAGGCCGTCGTCGTCTCGCGCATTCCAGGCGCGAGCCATTGCGCCCGCGAGGGGGAAATCATCCGCGAAATCGTGCGGCNNGAAACCGCGCGAGCCAGGAGAACAAAATGATTTACGCCGGCATAGACGCGGGTTCGCGATCCATCAAAGCGGTGTTATTCGACACCGACCGGACACAAATTCTGGCTTCCGGCCTGACCGATCAGGGCGTGGAACAGGAACGGCTGGCGACGGAACTTTTTGAAAAACTCCTTAAAGACGCGGAGCTGGAGCGGTCGCAGATTTCCGGCGTGGTGGCCACCGGCTACGGCCGCAACGCCATCCGTTTCGCTGACACCACCATCACCGAAATCACCTGCCACGCACGCGGCGTCCACCAACTCGCGCCGGACGCGCGCACGATCATCGAGATCGGCGGGCAGGACAGCAAAGTCATCAGTCTCGAAGATAGCGGGCGCGTCCGCGATTTTGCGATGAACGACCGCTGCGCCGCGGGCACCGGCCGCTTCCTGGAAATGGTCGCGGCGCGGCTGGATATGAACTGGGAAAAGCTGGCGGAAGTGGCGCGCCAAAGCAAAACCCCCGCGCTCATCAGCAACATGTGCGTGGTATTCGCCGAGACGGAAATCATCGGCCTGCTGGCCGAGGGGAAGCCCTTGCCGGACGTGGTGGCGGGCGTGCAAAATGCCATCGCCACGCGCGTTTCGGCGCTGGCCGGACGCTTCGTTTCGCCGCCGGTTTATTTCACCGGTGGCGTTGCCTTGCAGCCCGGCATGGCCCGCGCACTGGAGGAAGTCTTGGCCTGTCCGGTCCGCGTCGCGCCGCAGCCGCAATTCACCGGCGCGCTGGGCGCGGCAGTGCTCGCCAGCGAGCGGAGTAAGGGAAGACCGTGAGATGCCTCCGCTAACGGCAGAGTGACATCAGCAGTCCGAAGAAAAACAACAGAATTATCAAGCCGCTAATGACCGTGCCCGCCATGGCGGCGAACCGATTCGCATTTCTGACCCACGCAACTATGCTGACGATCAGCGCAATCGGAGGAGTCAGGAGTATCGCCAGCCCGCCAAGGGCTGTAAAAGGAGACCCTCAACCGGGATGCAACAGCAATATCGCGATCAGAGCCGCCGGCGCAACCAACGACAAATACAGGCCCACCCGTCCAGAGTTCAACCGGTTGGAAACATTCTCACCTTTGTCGTCGTCTAGTTCGAACATTTATGGGGATTCCAGTTTGACTTCAACCGGCTGACTGACGGTTTCCACTGGCGCCAGATTGAACTGGACCTTGACCGTGACAGTCTTGCCAGCCAATTCTGTGGGCACTCGCCATGAGTGCGAACAGACTCCGCTTCAGCCAAACTCCATGTTGCCCGAATCCACCTGTTTGCCGTCGGCGGTAAAAACGGCAAAGATTGGTTTCGGCGGCTGGCGCAAGGTTCCTTTGTCCTGGAGATAGAATCCCGAATATGTTTCACCACCCGCGCCGATGACGGAGGCTTGGATCAGTTGCTGCAAGGGCGGATTGGAGGCGCGGGAATTTCCAAAGAGGCGGTCCCAAAGCGACCCCGATTCCAGCGCGGATGTGGCGACGACATTTCCATCACGCCTGGAGGTGACCTTGACTTCGAGCGGCGAGCCGCACTTGAACGGCGTGGAGGCGCCCGCTTCGGCCTTGGTGGTGTCTTTCGGACTGCGTTTGGATCCGCTCACAACCAGGGTTTCGTCCGAACTCGTTTTGACTTTGATCGTGCAGGTGTAGAGCCGGTAATTACCGGGCGGCACACTGGCCATTCCGTTTTCAACTCCGGGCTGAAGCAACTGCCATTGGCCGGGCGCGCTTTCCCATGCCACCTGAATTCCGTTCACCTGCCCGCCATGCGGTTGCAGCGCCAGTTCGGCCAGCGGTTCGGTCCACGGTTCCAAGCCGAACGATTTGCAGTCGGCAGCCAGAACCGCTTTGTAAGGCTTCGCGCCCAGATATAGCATTGGACCAAACGGCGCCGATTCGTTGTTTC
>PLZL01000300.1 GCA_003152145.1 Limisphaerales bacterium | reverse complement strand
ACCGCGACAAGGAAATGGCCGGGGAGAAGAAGGAAGCCGTGCCGGCGCAGTAATTGCGATTTGAATTCATGGCGCGGGCGAGCAACTATCCCGTCTTTGTTTTAACATAAAATTTACATCGGGTTTGACTCGATTGCGCCGCGACCGTAGATTCAGACGAATGCTGGCAGCTGAATCAAAGGCGGCGGGCCGGGGAGTGGCTCGTCCGCCCAAAACCAATCCGAACCGTTCCTGGAAGCAACTCGTGGAACCGGTGGAGCCGTTTCTTGAAACGGTCACGGAACAGTTGATGCGGCAGGTCCACGGATTCGACCCGCAAATTGTTCCCTACGCCAAATACGCGCTGGCCGGCAGCGGCAAGCGGTTGCGTCCCACGCTGGTGGCGCTGGCGGCGCGCGCGCTCGGCCCGGTGCATGAGGCGCACGTCACGGCGGCGGTCATCATCGAGATGGTGCATCTGGCCACGCTGGTGCATGACGACGTGATGGACGAGGCGGAAATCCGGCGCGGCCAGCCGACGCTCGCGGCAAACTGGGGTAACGAGATTGCCGTGCTCTTCGGCGACTGCCTGTTCGCGCAGGCGGTGAAGCTGGCGGCGGGTTTCCCGACGCCGGAAGTGTGCCGCGCGGTGGCGGCGGCGACGAACACGGTCTGCACCGGCGAGATTCTGCAAACGCGCAGCCGGCAGAATTTCTCAGCGTCGCGGCGCGAGTATTTCCGGGTGATTGAGATGAAGACGGCGGAGCTGTTCACCTTGTCGTGCGATCTGGCGGCGTTTTTGAGTGGGGCGCCGGCGCGACAACGGGAGGCGTTGCGGGAATTCGGCGCGGCGTTCGGGACGGCCTACCAGGTTTATGATGATTGCGTGGATTTGTTCGGCACGGAGGCGCTGGCGGGCAAATCGCTCGGCACAGATCTGGCGAAGGGCAAGCTGACGTGGCCGGTGTTGCTGGCGTGGGAGCGCGCGGGCGCCGCCGACCGGGCGCGGCTGGAAAAAATGATCGAGAACTGGCAGCCGGGGAACCTGCCGGGCGTCAACGAATTGCTGGCCCGATACGAGACCTTGGAGCCGTCGCTGGCGGTCATCGGACGGTATCTGGAGGCCGCGCGGCGGGCGTTGAAAATTTTGCCGGAATCCAGCGGCCGGGCCGGGCTTGTGGGGCTGGCGGATTTTTTAGCGCAACAAACGGACGTTTTGGCGGTTAGTATCTAGGAACATGATTATGGCCGAGCCAGTTCCAAGCAGCGAACCACAGCCGTCCGCGCCGGTGGATGAGAGCGAGTTGGTGCGCGACGCGCGCCGGGGCGATTTGAAGGCCTACGACGAACTGGTGAAGCGTTATCAGGAGCGCATTTACGCGACGCTTTACCACATGACGTCGAATCACGAGGACGCCAACGACCTCGCGCAGGAGGCGTTCATCAAGGCATTTCAGGCGTTGAAGAGCTTCAAGGGCGGGTCGAGCTTTTACACGTGGCTTTACCGGATTGCGGTCAACAAAACCATCAATTTCCTCAAGCAGCGGAAGAACCGGACGCACATGAGCCTGAACGACATTGATTTCAACGCGGAGCACGACCCGGACCTGATGGCGCTGATTTCGGAGCAAACGCCGCGGCGAGCGGCGGGTTTGACGGAATTGCAGGAAAAATTGAACGAGGCATTGCTGAAGCTGTCAGAACATCATAGATTGGTCGTCGTGCTGCATGATGTGCAGGGACTGTCGCATGAGGAAATCGCGAAGGTGATGGAGTGCAACGTCGGCACGGTGCGGTCGCGCTTGTTTTATGCGCGGCAGCAGATGCAGGGTTTCCTGGCCGATTACCTGAAGCCAACATGAACGAAAACGAGAACAACTTCGAGTCGTTGCGCCGGTTGCTGGCGCTGAAGCGGCATGAAACGCCGCCTCCGGGCTATTTCGAGAATTTTTCCAGTGAAGTGACGGCGCGCATCCGCGCGGGCGATGCCGGTCGGATGGAAAGCGCCTCCAGACAGTTGCCGTGGCTGTTCCGGCTGTTGTCGGCGTTTGAGGCGAAGCCGGCGTTCTCGGGCGCCTTTGCTTCCGCGCTTTGCATGTTCCTGCTTTTCGGCATTGTTTATGCCGAACGCCCCGATTCCGCAGCCCAGCCGCTGTTGACCCCGACGGTGCAGGCCGACCCTGGTGGCATTTTGGTGGCGACTACTACATCGCCATCGGATTTTAACGCCCAGCCAGTGGCGCAGCCGGCCATTATCCCCATTTCCAGCACAAACCCGGTCTTCAATGTTCAGCCGGCTTCCATGCTTTTCGGGCAGCCGTCCGCGACCGTGCAGCCTCTGACCTTTCCACTTTCGAGCAATTGATCCTCATGTGATTTTGGTATACGCGGTGCGCGCTTGAAACGCCGCCGCGTTTTTCGTTTAATCAGGCGAGTGCCAGCCAAAATCATCGCGGTCGCCAACCAAAAGGGCGGCGTGGGCAAGACCACCACCGCCGTCAACCTCGCCGCCTGCCTCGCCGCCGTCGGCAGGCGCGTGCTGCTCTTCGACCTCGACCCACAGGCCAACGCCACCAGCGGGCTGGGCCTGGAAAAAACCGAGGGTGCCAGCGCCTATCGCGTCCTGCTCGGCAACGGCAGCCTGCTCGACAAAATCAAAGCGACAGCCTTCGAACGGCTCGAAGCGTTGCCGAGCGAAGTGGATCTGTGCGCCGCCGATCTGGAACTGGCGCGGCTGGAAAATCATCTGCTGCGCGTCTCGCAATCGCTCAAACCCGTTCTGGACAGCGACCGGTTCGACGTGGTGCTCATTGATTGCCCGCCGTCGCTCGGCATTCTCACGCTCAACGCCTTCGCCGCCAGCGACGGCCTGCTCGTGCCGCTGCAATGCGAGTATTATGCCCTCGAAGGCATTTCCCTGATGAACCGCGTGCTCGGCCAGTTGCGCGGGACGGGCGTGAACCCGCGCCTCGACATTCTCGGTGTCGTGATGACGATGTTTGACGGTCGCACGAAGCTTTCCAACGAAGTCGTCGGCGAAGTCCGCAACCTGCTCGGCGCAAAAGTTTTTGAAACGGTGATTCCGCGCAGCACGAAACTCGCCGAAGCGCCGAGCTTCGGCAAACCCATCATACATTACGACAAATACAGCGCCGGCGCGGCGGCTTATGAACTGCTCGCGCAGGAAGTCATTGCCCGTTTGGATGCAATTCACTAACTTTTCGCGGCGCACAAAAATTTTATGGCCAAAGAAATACTCGAAATGCCGGTAGAGCTGGCAACAATGGAATTGCCCGACACAAAAACCATCCGCCTCAAATGGCCGGACGGCCACAACCCCGAATTCAAGACCGGCCAGTTCATCACGCTCTACTGGCCGGACACGCCGACCTACAAGCGCGCCTATTCCCTCTCGTCGTGCGCGCTGGATCGCGGCTTTTACGAGGTCACCATCAAGCGCGACGGCAAGATGGGCACGCGCATCGTGGACTGGGCGAGGGCGGGCGACAAATTCTTCGTCATTCCGCCGGTCGGAAAGTTTTTGCCGGTTTATGAGCCGAACAAACACTTGATTTGCGTCGCGGGCGGTTCGGGTGTGACACCGTTCCGCGGTTTCGTGCGCGAAGCCACGCGGCGGATGCTGGAGACGAAGATCACGGTGCTTTACAGCGTCCGCACCCCGAGTGACATTATTTTCAACGACGAATTCCGGCAATTGGAGCAGGAAAATCCGAACTTCAAATTTTATGTCACCTGCACGCGCCTGAAGCCGGAACATTCCTGGAACGGGCGCGCGGGACGCATCACCCCGGACTGGGTCAAGGCGCACATCAGCAACCTGGCGAACACAATTTTCTACGCCTGCGGCCCCAACCCGCTCGTTGAGTTTGCCGAGGAAGTTGTCCTGCGCGGTCTCGGTGTGCCGAAGGAACAGATGAAAACGGAGAAATGGGGTTGAAACGCACCGCACTTTTTTCCGCGCATCAGAAGCTCGGCGCCAGGTTGATTGATTTTGGCGGCTGGGAAATGCCGGTGCAATACACCAGTATCGTTGAGGAACATCTTGCCGTCCGCAACACCGCCGGCATCTTCGACATCTCCCACATGGGCGAAGTCACCGTCAGCGGCGCGGCGGCCGCGGATTTTCTCAATCACATTTTGACGAACGACATCCGCAAGCTCACGCCCGGCCTCGGCCAATACACCCTGATGTGCAACGAGCGAGGCGGCGCGATTGACGACCTTTACGCCTACCAGCTTTCCGAAGGCGTTTATCTGCTCATCATCAACGCCTCGCGCGCGGAAGCCGATGTCGCATGGCTGCAGGCGCAGGCCGGAAATTTTTCCGGCGAACTGAAACTCACCGACGCTTCGCATAATTATTCCGCCGTGGCCGTGCAAGGCCCGCGCGTGA
>PLZL01000216.1 GCA_003152145.1 Limisphaerales bacterium | reverse complement strand
GAATTTCTGCAAACGCTCGACGACCACGACGACGTGCATCGCGTTTGGGCAGCGGTGAAATAAATTTCTCGCGCAAGGCTGTATGCAGTGAAAGTCGCCCGGTCAAAATATTGTTGCCATCATGGTTTAGGAACGATATGGAAAAAATGTTGGTAGGCATAGACCGTATAAATAAAAAGCGCCACGGAAATCAGATTTATTACCAAATAGCTTACTTGCAAAAAGGTCTGTTTAGATTTTTTGAGATGGTTGAATTGCCGTTCAAAACTAATACCATGGCCACGAATTACTAAAACATAATAATTTACACAATAAATTGCGAAGACGGCAATCCCAACTTCCCATCGATTGAACTCTAGAAAGAATCTATTTTTAATAAGAATCGCAATCCACATCATTATCGTTAAGAGCATTATCCACCCGAAAAAGGAAACGCCAGCGGCGCCTCTTCCAAGATTAACGGAATGCGGCCATGAGCTATTGGAGGCCTTATAAAAGAAGGCAAACCCAACAAAATAAAGTTCTTTCAGAAAACGAATCATAAAAAGCTCAACCCTCGCTGTTAGCATTTTCCGTCTTACGCGGCCAGCGTGATTGTCGCTCCGGCAAACTCGTGTCCACCTTGGCGTAGTAAGTTTCCTCGCCAAATCGCGCGTCGGCTTCCTGCTGCAATTCCAGCGACGGCGCGACGTTGAACCGCTCGTTCGTGTCCACGAAAACGACTTCGCCGCCGGGCCGCATGAAACACAGCAGCAGCGGACATTTGCCCGGATGCGCGGCGACGAGTTCACGCACCGAATCCACCTGGTCCGGCTTCAAATGCGCCGTGTGCAGTCGCAGATGCACCTGCTTCGTGAATCGTTTCGGCGCGTCCTCCAGCGGCAGGATTTCCTGCGGGAAAATTTTCGGGCGCTCGTCGCCGGTGTTGACCTCGCCGACGACCAGAATCGCCCGGTTGGGTTTCAGGAGTTCGCGATATTTGTCGTAATTCTCGTTCATGCAAAGAACCTGCACCGAGCCTTCCAAATCCTCCAGTGTGACCATCGAATACGGCTTGCCAGATTTTTTGGAAACGCCGTGTTGCACCGCCGCGATGAGGCCGCCGATGCGCGTGAGCGAACGGTTCGGCAGTTCCGCCAGCTTCGCTGTGTTCGCCAGCGCGTATTTTTCCAGGATCGACGCGAATGGTGTGAGCGGATGGCCGGTGACGTAAAAACCGAGCAGTTCCTTTTCATGCGCGAGCAGTTCGTGCTGCGGCCACTCCGGCAGATTGCTGATGGATTCGGGCATCGGCGGCGCTTTTTCCTCCAGCGCGCCGAAGAGCGAGCTTTGCCCTTTTTGTTTGTCGGAAAGAATGCTCGCAGCGCGGGCCAGCGTGCGTTCAATCTGCACAAATAAGGTTGCGCGCGTTTGGCCAAAGCAATCGCACGCGCCGGTTTTAATCATAGCTTCGAGCGTTTTTCGCCCCAGCGACCGGCCATCCACGCGCTCGCACAATTCGGAAAGCGTTTTGAATTTCCCGCTTTCATTTCGCGCCTTCAGAATCGCCTCGACCGCGCTTTCGCCCACGCCTTTGATCGCGGCGAGGCCGAAGCGAATCGCCTTGCCATCGCGCGCGGGCGCAAAGTAAACACCGCTCTCGTTCACATCCGGCTGCAAAACCTCGATGCCAAACTCTCGCGCCTCGGCGATGTATTGCGCGAGCTTGGCGGTGTCCGCCATGTCGTTGGTCATCATCGCGCAGAAAAACTCGACCGGATAATTCGCCTTCAAATAGGCGGTCTGATACGCGACGATGGCGTAGGCGGCGGCGTGCGACTTGTTGAAGCCATAGCCGGCGAACTTTTCGAGCAAATCGAAAATCTGGTTCGCCTTCGCGGCGGGGATTTTATTTTTTTCAGCGCAGCCCTTGACGAACTTCTCGCGCTGCTTCTGCATCTCCTCGACTTTTTTCTTGCCCATTGCGCGCCGCAAAATGTCCGCCGCGCCGAGCGTGAAGCCGGCGAGAATCTGCGCCGCCTGCATCACCTGCTCCTGATAAATCAAGATGCCGTAGGTCTCTCGCGCAATCGGTTCGAGCAGCGAATGCTCGTATTTGATTTCCGTTTCGCCGTGGCGGCGGCGGATGAAATCAGGAATCAGCTCCATCGGGCCGGGACGATAGAGCGCGATAAGCGCGGTGATGTGCTCGATGGAACTGATCTGGAATTTCCGGCACAGGTCACGCATTCCGCCGGATTCCAACTGAAAAATGCCAAGCGTCTCCGCCTTGTTCAGCAAATCGTAAGTCTTCGCGTCATCCAACGGCAGATGGTCAATGTCAATTTCGGTTCCCAGCGTGCGCTTGACCATTTCACAGGTGTTGCGGATAACGGTCAGCGTTTTCAGGCCGAGAAAATCCATCTTCAGCAGGCCGAGATCGCCGACGGGATTCATCGCGTATTGCGTCACGAGCGAGCCGTCCTCGTCCTGCTTTAGCGGCAGCAGATTCACGAGCGGCTGGTCGCCGATGACGACGCCGGCGGCGTGAACGCTCGCGTTGCGCGTGATGTCTTCGAGGATCAGCGCGGTGTCAATCAACTCCCGCGTGACATCCTCGGTTTCGTATGCCTCCTTGAATTCCGGCGATTGCTTGAGCGCCTTCGTCAAATCCATCTTCAAATCGAACGGAATCATTTTCGCCAGCCGGTCGCCTTCGCCGTAGCTCAANNGTGATGATTTGCGCGACGGAATCCCGGCCGTATTTTTCGGAGACGTATTTGATCACGTCCGCGCGCCGGTCATCGGCGAAATCAATGTCAATGTCCGGCGGATTGATGCGTTCGGGATTCAGGAACCGCTCGAAGAGCAGACCGTAGCGGATCGGGTCAACGTTGGAAATCTCCAGCAGATAGGTGACAATCGAGCCGGCGGCGGAACCGCGCGCGACGCACGCAATGCCGTGCTCGTGCCCGAAACGGATGAAATCGCCGACAATCAGGAAGTAACTCAAGAAGCCGGTTTTTTCGATGACTTTTAGCTCAAGCTGCAGGCGATCCATGACCGCTCTGATTGCCGCTGCGACGTCAGAGCGTTGATGCAAATTCCCCTCACCCGGCCTGGTGGCCACCCTCTTCCCATCGGATGGAGAGGGGGACGGAGTGAGTGGCGCGCCATTTAAAAACGTCGGCAACAATTTCGGATCGTCAATTTTTTCGACAACAAATTTTTCCCCCTCCGCCCGCGCATGGATGCCATAGCGCTTCTGCAAACCTTCGGCGAGCAGCTTGCGCAAATAACCTTCGCGCGTGAAATGCTCCGGGGGATGAAAAACTGGAAAATGCAGCTTGCCGAACTCGATTTCCAAATTGCACTTCTCGGCGAC
>PLZL01000118.1 GCA_003152145.1 Limisphaerales bacterium | reverse complement strand
GGCGTCTCCTGCCACACCCTGCCCGCGTTGCGCGCGTCGGTTGCCACGGACTGGACGGAGGTGCATCTGGTGCGCGTGAACCCGCAGGGCAGCTATACCGACGCCGAGGGGGACAGTTGGGGCAGCTCCAGCCACGACATCGCCCCGGTGATGAGCGAAATCAAAACCATGCACGCGAAGGGGCGTGGCGTCATCGGCATGAAAATCTGCGGCAACGGCTCGTTTACCGACCCGGCCGACCGCGAAAAATCCATCCGTTACGCCATGGCCTGCCGGGAGATTGACGCCGTGGTCATCGGGTTCAAGAACCGGCAGGAGATTGACGAGGCCATCGAACGCATCAACCGCGCGTTGAAGAAAGTTTGACGTCCGGCGCTCGCCAGTGGAAGTCTGACGCGAGAGGCGGGAATTCAGTTGGAGGCGAACGGAAACCCCGTTGGTTTTTCTTTTCCTGCAATCGCGGCATGTTACGCACCTGGACTCCCAGCGACAACAGCTTGTGACGCGATCATGCCGTGATGAAACGCCCGGCGGAAATAACTATTTTGATTTCGGGAAATCTGTGATAAGATGTGGTGTAACTGTAATTTCTGTCAACTTATGACTCGACGCGATCGGCCAGCCATGATCACGGATGGGGATGCCGTTTTAACCCTGACGGGGCGGTCGCAGTTTTGTCCCGCATTAAAATCATGAAAGCGCCGCTGCCCAGCAATGAAGCCGAACGGCTCGCCGCCTTGAAGGCGTATCACATTCTCGATACCGGGACCGAGCAGTCCTACGACGATATCACCGCCCTGGCAGCGCATATTTGCAAGGTTCCCATCGCCATGATTTCCCTGGTGGACGAGGTCCGGCAGTGGTTCAAATCGAGATTGGGAGTGGAGCAGCAACAGACGCCCCGCGAGGTCGCGTTCTGTGCGCATGCGATTCTCCAGAACGAACCCTTCATCGTCAGGGACGCAACGAAGGACCGGCGGTTGGCTGACAGCGCGCTGGTCACGGGCGAACCCCATATCCGGTTTTACGCGGGCATTCCCCTGATCAACCCGGAAGGACAGGCCTTGGGAACACTCTGTGTGGTTGACCATCAACCGCGCCAGCTTTCCGCCGAACAGTTGAAGGCGTTGCAGGCCCTGTCGCGGCAGGTCATGGCGCTGCTGGAGTTAAAGCGGGTTTCAACCCGTCTGGCGGATGCGCTCGATCGCGTCAAAACGTTGCAGGGATTGTTGCCCATCTGCGCCTGGTGCAAGCGCATCCGTGATGACGGGGGATACTGGGATCAGGTTGAGGCTTACTTCCATAAAGTCACGGGCGCTGATTTTACCCACGGCATTTGTCCACAGTGCCTGGAGAAGCTGTATGCCGAACAGCAGCACAAACGACCAGCAACTGAAACTGCGCACACGAAGACCTGATAATCGCAGCGTATCTGCAACTGGGCAGTATGAACTTGCCGTTCGCGGTTGGTGTCGGCAGCATTTCTCGTCGGACTGGCTGCGCCCTGCTGAAGAATTCAAACCGGGGTGAAAGCAAAGTCACTCGTCTTTTTCAATGTTCACAAAAAAATTTCAATTCGTTCTGCAATCCCGATTTTGCGACCATGCCTTGCATGGGCCAAACCGCTCAACGAGCAACACCGACATTGCGAAGGCGTTTCCTCCGGACGCTGCTGCTCTTGATTTCAATTTATTTGATCGTCGGCGTGGCCGTTACAATTTTTCAGCGCCAGATGATTTATCACCCGCCTGTCTTCACTTCGCAACAGGCGGAACAAATGGCGCAGGCGGCAGGGCTTGAGCGCTGGAAGAATTCAGCCGGCGAATCCATCGGGTTAAAACATTTGTCTCCCAAGCATCCGGCGGCGGGCAGCGTGTTGATTGTGTATGGAAACGCCAGTTACGCCGCCGGCTGCGCTCATTATGCGGATGCTATCCAAAGTCTCGCCGCACTCGACGTTTTCATTTTGGAATATCCCGGTTATGCGGACCGCGCTGGTTCACCGAGCCAGAGCAGTTTGTTCCGGGCGGCTGGCGAGGGATTGGGAATGCTCCCGGCAAACAAACCCATTTATCTTCTGGGCGAATCGCTGGGTTCCGGCGTCGCCGCGTATCTGGCGGGAACTCATCCCGAAAAAGTTGCCGGAGCAATTTTGATTTCACCTTACAACCGGCTGGCCGACGTCGGGCAGCATCACATGCCCATTTTTCCGGTTCACTTGCTGCTCATTGACCGCTTCCCGGCGGAAAATTATCTGCGCAACTATCACGGTCCGGTCGGAATGGTGGTGGGTGGACATGACCAGGTCATTCCCGAGAAATTCGGCCTTCGTCTCTACAATGATTATGCCGGCCCGAAAAAACTTTGGGATTTTCCGACTGGCGAACATAACGCCATCGCGGAACCGCCGGTGAAATTCTGGCAGGAAGTCATAGAATTCTGGCAGGCCAACCAACTTCGCTGAAAAACCGGGCAGGGCGCGACTCTCCATGCGCGCCGGGTTTTGTTGCGTGAGAACGGCGGGCAGAGGACTGCCCGCCCTACCGTCCCCAACGCCGTCAGACGCGGTATTTTTGTAGAACCAGAACCCAAACAAAACTTCAGCCCCGTTGGGGCGGCCTATTCTGATGATGCCGCTCCTGATGGAGCTTGATTCATTTTATAACTTCAATCTACAAAGATGCCAGCCCGACGGGCTTGGGAAAAAATCAATTCGCGCTAATTCGTGAAATTCGTGTCAAAAAATCCGTGTCCATCCGTGTCCATCCGTGGCTGAAATTCTTTGCCGACACTCACGCCAGCTGCAATTTCGATTCCACGCGAGTTATCTGGTCGTGGACGGCCAGGATGGGCTGGACGCCTGGATGCACTTCGTCGTTACCGATTTTTTTGACAAACTCGCACGTGGCCCAGCCGGCGGCAAAGGATTGGTATTGGGCATCCCATTTCTGGAAATGCTTTTCGGCGCGGGCATCCAGAAATGGCCAGCGTTCGGGCTTGTGGCGGACGCCGCAGCGCCACGGCTTGGGCGTCAGGCGCGCGCGGTAACATTTTTGCGCCCTGCAAAGCTGGCGGTAAAGCGAGTCGGCCCCCAGCGCGTCGAACACGCCGTCGGACACGGCGGTTTCGGGGTCGAACAGCGCGTGCGTGGCCAGCAGGCGCAGACCGGCGCGGGTGCGGTAAATCCGCCAGCCCCAGTCCGGATTAATTCGCGTCCAGTTTTCAACCTTCGCGATGGCGCCGTCCTGCGTAACAACCGGCGCGGCATCCGGTTTGCCGAAAAGCTTTTTGAACAGGCCCGCCGGTTTCGGCTCCGGCAAATCCACGTCCACGAACATCACGCGGGCGGTGTTCAGCACGAGGCAGCCGTAGGAATTGCGCGTCACGACGGCCGCGGTTTCGCCGGTGTCGTTCTTGATCTCGCGCAGCACCGGCTCGCGGAACGGGCGGTCGGGATAATAGCCGCCATGTTTCGGCGGAAAGTCGCCGTGCCGGAAACGCTCGGCAAGTTGCTGCGCGGCCTGGTCGGCGAGCGATTGCGCCTCATCGGCGTTGTTGAAAGACCAACGCCAGCAGAATAATTTCCCGCTGGCGCCTCTCGCCCAAAACGGCGGAAAGTTCATGCGCCGACAATGAAAAAGAAACGGCGGCGCGGCAAGAATTTTCCCACGCGATCGGAACGCCGCTGGATGATTGCCCAGCCGCCGGGATTCACGTTCCCGAATTGCGTGTTGCTGCCGCAGTCAGCTTGTAAAGCACCACGCCGTGAACGGGAATTGTCATCTTCAAAACGCCGTCGGCAGCGTCCACGTCCGGCAAATCGCTTTGCCGCCACAAATCGCGGACATGCTGCGCGCCGGTGAAGCCGAGTTGCGCGAGATGGTTGAATTCCATGTTCACCGGTTCGGAGCCGAGATTGAAAAAGCCGAGGGCGCGTCCGCCGTGTTCCAGTTCCTTTTCGTAAACACGCACGTCGCCATTGGTGACGACGCACATCGCCTCCTTGCCGAGAGCGTCCTGGTCGAGCGCGAGCACCTCGTCGTTTTCCAGCAGGTTCAGCGTGAAATCGTCAAACTTGGTCATGTCGCAACCGATGAGCAACGGCGAGGACAGCAGGCACCACAGGCTGATGTGCGTGTATTGTTCGTCCGGTGTAAGGCGCGACGGATGCAGTCGTCCCCAGCCGACCTGCCCGACGACGAGCATGTCGGGGTCGTTCCAATTTCCCGGCTTCGCATAAGGCGCGGCCTTATCCTGATAAAAACCGATTCGACTCATGCTTCTCCAGGTGTCCGTGATGTCGCCGGTGGTGCGCCAGGAATTGCCGTGCACCGAGCCGCCCCATTTCCAGACATCCGCGTAACCGTATTGGCAAAGGCTGAAGACGATGTCGCGGTTTTGTTCACGCAGAAAATTTCCCATGACTTTGTAAGGATATATCGCGCCGGTGGCGTTGGTTGAAGTCCGGGTCCAGCGCGGAACATTTATTGTTATGTTGGTGGCCCTGCCGGAGGCGATGTCGCCGTAGCTGCACCAGTCGTATTTCAAATAATCAAAGCCCCACCGGGCGTAAGTCTTCGCGTCCTGTTCTTCGTGCAGCCAGCTCGACGCGCAACCGCCACAAGTCCATGGGCCGGGTGAGGAATACAGTCCGGCTTTCAAGCCGAAGTCGTGAATGTAATCTGCCAGGCCTTTCATGCTGGGAAAACGTGAATTCGGAACGATGTAGCCATGCAGGTCGCGGAACGGCCCGCGCAAGGTCGGGTCTTTCGAGTTGCGGTGGTTCTGCCAGTAATCGTCCACGTTGATGTAGGTCCAGCCGTGGTTGATGAGGCCGCTTTTGACCATCGCGTCCGCCGCGCTCTTGACCCGGTCCTCGGTGACCGCGCCGGCGAAACAGTTCCAACTGTTCCATCCCATTGGCGGCGTCAATGCAATCTGGTCGCCGACCACGATGCGGAATTTTTTCTCCGCCGTGCCGAGCGCATTTTGCGCGACGAGTGTGACGACATTTTCGCCCTTTTTGTTCAGCTTGCCGGTGATGCGGCCGGTCTTGGAATCCAGTTTCAAACCGCGCGGCAGGTCTTTTGCGGAAAATTTCATGGGCCGGTTGCCGGTCGCCGGAATCCTGTAAAGGAACGGCGAACCGGGCCGCACGCCGAAGACATCCGGGCCGTTGATACGCGGCGTGGCCGGC
Source organism: Limisphaerales bacterium (assembly GCA_003152145.1). The sequence goes on along the minus strand of PLZL01000118.1, from coordinate 6,308 downwards.
GCGGGCGGCGTCAGAATGTAAGGCGCAGCAACCGTATTTGTTGCGGGCGCGGCAGGTGCGTTCGTATCGGCGGCGCGAAGATGGATGGCGCAGCAAAGGCAGAGGGCGAGCAGCAGGCGTGAGTTCATCCGCCGATTTTGCAGCGGAAAAATTTCCCGTCAAGCCTGCTGACGGAAGAACATTGCACGGCGGCGCTGCGAAGTTGCTCCCGTTGGCGTGCGGATTTTTTAGGTTGGACGACGCGATGCCGGGCTGGTTAACTCCGCGCGACAAGCAGGCAATCAACGCGAAAATCATGCCCGACACCGCCGTCATTGCGCCGCGACCCGGGGAGCCAAAATTCATCCAGGGCCTTGGCCTGCTGGATTCGACGATGATCGTGACCGGCTCGATGATCGGCTCCGGCATTTTCATCGTGTCGGCGGACATCGCGCGGGAGGTCGGTTCGCCCGGCTGGCTGCTGGTCGTGTGGCTCGTCACCGGCTTGTTGACGATGGTGGCGGCGTTGAGCTATTGCGAGCTGGCCGCGATGATGCCCCATGCCGGCGGACAATACGTTTATCTGCGCGAGGCCTATTCGCCGCTGTGGGGATTCTTGTTCGGCTGGGCGAATTTTCTGGTCATTCAAACCGCCACGATTGCCGCCGTCGCCATCGGGTTCGCCCGCTACCTCGGCGTGCTGTTCCCGACCATTTCCGAAACCAGTTATTTCATCCGGCCGATTCACGTCGGTTCGGTCTACGCCTTCTCGCTTTCGACGGAGCAACTCGTCGGCATTCTGATGATCGCATTGCTGACCTGGATGAACACGCGCGGGTTGCGGCTCGGCAAGCTTGTGCAGAATATTTTCACCATCACCAAAACCGGCGCGCTGCTGGCGTTGATTGTTTTGGGCGTCGCCGTGGGATGGCTGTGGCATCCGGAAATCGCCCGGGCGAATTTCGGAAATTTCTGGTCCGTGCGCGGCACACTGGAAAATGTCGGCCCGGGACTCACGGCGGTGGCGGCATTCGGACTTTTTGTCGGCATCTGCGTCGCCCAAACGAATTCTCTTTTTTCGGCGGACGCCTGGAACAGCATCACGTTCACCGCCGGTGAAGTCAAAAATCCCCGGCGCAACGTTCCGCTGTCGCTCGCGCTCGGCGCGGGGCTGGTCGTCGTGCTCTATCTGCTGGCAAACGTGGCCTACCTGATGACGATCAAGTTTGAGGATCTGCAACAAATTCCCGGTGACCGCGTGGCGTCGGCGACGGCGCAGGTGATTTTCCCCGGCTTCGGCGCGGCGGCGATGGCGGTGGCGATCATCATCTCGACATTCGGCTGCAACAACGGCCTCATCCTCACCGGCGCGCGGGCCTATTACGCCATGGCGCGGGACGGCCTGTTTTTCAAAGGCGCGGGACGGCTCAACCGATTTCACGTGCCGGCGTGGGGCTTGTGGCTTCAAGGCGTATGGTCGGCGTTTTATGTCCTGCCGCGCACCGTCAAAGCGGACGCCGCCGGCAACATTTCCTACGGTAATCTTTACAACGACCTGCTGACCTACTCGATTTCCACCGAATTGATTTTTTACATCCTGACCATTGCTGGCATTTATGTGCTGCGCGTCAAGCGGCCCGACGCGGAACGGCCCTATCATGCCTTTGGTTATCCGGTTGTCCCGGCGTTCTACCTTGCCGGCGCAGCGCTGATTTTGTTCGTGTTGTTCGCCTATCAAACCGCCACGACCTGGCCCGGCCTGTTCATCGTGCTGACCGGCGTGCCGGTTTATTTTCTGTGGCGGCGAAAGAGCGCCAACAACGCCATGCCGGCTTCAGGAAAATAATATGGTCACTTTGCTGATCGCCACGCGCAACGTCCACAAGGTCGGCGAAATCCGCGCCATTCTCGGCGGCGGCTTCCGGTTTTTGACCCTGAACGATTTCCACACCGCGCCCAAAGTTGTCGAGGACACGGACACATTTGCCGGCAACGCAACGAAGAAAGCCGTCGAACTGGCGCGCTGGCTCTCCATCACGTCGCCTGTCACCCGCCACTCGTCACCTGCTTTTGTTCTCGCCGACGATTCCGGTTTGGAAGTGGACGCGCTGAACGGCGCGCCCGGCGTCCATTCCGCGCGTTTCGCGGCGATGGATTCGGCGAAGTCCGGCAACACGCCCGACGCCGACAACAACGCCAAGCTGTTGCGTTTGCTCAAGGATGTCCCGCCCGAAAAACGCACGGCACGGTTTCATTGCGTGATTGCGCTGGTGGCGGTGCCGGCCGGAAAAATTGAAGTCGCGTCCCCGGTCTGTTACGCCGACGAATTTGAACCGCAGACATTCGACGGCGTGTGCGAGGGCCGGATTATTTTCGAGCCGCGCGGGAAAAACGGCTTTGGCTACGACCCGCTGTTCGTGCCGGTTGGTTTCGAGCAGACGTTTGCCGAACTTGGTGACGATATGAAAAATCAATTGAGCCACCGTGCCAAGGCGCTCGAAAAAGTCCGTGATTATTTGAACAACTCAAGGTAGGACAGGCGTCACGCCCGTCTCCATTTTTTGAAAAGTCGGAGACAGCCGCGACGGCTGTCCTACGGTCACTTCAGCAAACTTCCAATCTGAAGTTTCTTCCGCAGTTTGCCGTTGGAGGCGCACATCCGCAGTTTGCCGTTCGGCGCGGGCAGCACATAAAATTCGCCGCCGGCGTTTTCCACCAGCAACGAACCCGCCGCCACGTCCCACAGGTTGATGGTGCGTTCGATGTAGGCATCCAGCCGTCCACTGGCGACATAGACCAGTTCCAACGCGGCGGAACCCATGATGCGGATTTTTTTGACGCGCCGCGCGAGCCGGTTCAAGTGCGGCAGGCTCTTTTCGATATTATCCCTGCTCTTGGAAAAGCCCATCGCGATGACGGCGTCCTCCAGCTTCGAGCGGTTGCTGACGCGGACAATTCTTCCATTCAGCCGCGTGGGTCCGCCGCGAACCGTCGTCCAGATTTCGTCCGTGAACGCGCCGTAAATCACGCCCAAGACGGTGACATGTGACGGGTGACATGTGACAAGCGGCCGCGTATGACTCCGGATGCTTTTCCTGCCGCCTGTCAGCTGCCGCTTGTCACGTTTTTGGAGTGCGATGGAAACCGCCGCGTGCGGCATCCCGANNTCCTCGCCGAGCAGCGGAATTTCGGGAAACGCGGCGCGCAGGATTTTTTCGATGAGCTTCTGGCAGCGCACGTCGAGTTCGAGCTTGATGTCGTGCGCGTCGTCCAGTTTGACGCGTTTGGGCTTGTGCCAGTTGTCACGCATGACTTTTCCGGCGGCGCGCGCGGCCTTGACGGCAACTTTTTGTGCGGTTTGTAAATTCACAAACAGACTTGATGCCAGCAGAATGGCTCGCGGTCGAGATTATTTGGGAATGCCAAGGCTAATGCCGCAGGGGCAAATCGAGGGTGTCTTGAACTTCTTCCGCGCCGTCGCGATTAAAAGTGACGATTTGCAACTGGTTGTTGGTTTCGCGTAGCAAATAATTCCCCGGCGAATCCTCTTCGTGGAATTGTCCGCCGACGAATGGATTGTCCCAGTTTTGCATGCCATACTCTTGAGCATTGGTTGGATTGGAAATCATTTCCTGGAAGCCAGTGCGAACTTCGCCAACTGTTTTCGGCCGGAGATCACCCAGTGTAAAATGAAGAATCAATTCTTGATCACGCCAATAAATACGACCTTTTACCAGTTTCACCTCAATTTTCGGCAGCGATAGATAAACCAAGCCAACAAGAACTATGCTGGCAAGAGCAACGTTTCCAATCCGTCGCGGAAGTTTGGTTTTGTGCGTTTTGCCGGCAAACGCCAAAATGCAGACCATGAACAATCCGGCAGCAAAAAGTTCCGCCCCCCAATTCAGCGCGGTGGTCAATGCTCCCTGTTGGCTGAACAAGCGGCTCTTTTGCTCAAAGAAATATGGTGTCTGGTCGAGCCAAACGTCATTGCGCATGTCGGCGGGTGAAAGCGTCGCCGCGAGTTTGGTTGCCACAAGCAAACCAGTCGTCCATTGGTGCAACAAGGGGTGAACAATGTTTGGTCGCGTGCAACGTTCAACTTTGAAATGCGGCGCGGTGGCGCGCGCATTGCTGAAAACATAAAGGTCAACGCTCAACGACTGGCTGTTCAGGCCGGTGAGTCGCATCGGATAAACCGGCTTGTCGGTCTTGAACATGAACGAAAGCGGATGCGGCGTGCTGGTGTCGGGCTTGGCGTCATCGCGCCGAATTTTTGTGGCCACGAACACCCAGCCATCCTTGATGTAACTGGCAATGATTGGCTCCGCGTTGGTGGAAACGGCAAATCCGTTTTCGCGCAGCCAGTTTTCGAGCGCCTTGGGATCGCGCGAGGTGATGGTCGTGGTTTCAAAAATGCCGACGAGCCTCCGGTCGAGAATAGAGACGGCTTGACTGGTGGTTTCAGAACTTATTCCTGCTCTTTTTGCAGCGGAAAGTCCGGGAAGCAACACTGCTGCAAGGATCAAGATCAGAAACAACAACACAAGTGCGGTTTCGAAGGCGTGCCAAACGGACTTCGCCGCGCGCCGCAACAAATAGACAATTCCAAGCGCGAGGAGAATCCCGACGTAATAATGCGGAACTTCATGCACGATTTCCGGCTGAAAAAGATATTGCAGCGTGGGAAACAAACCGGTGGTCGCATCCTCGATGACCGGCTGGCTTGGCAGCGGAACGACCCACGCGAAATTGGTTCCCGCGCCCGTGAAGCGCGTTTCAATCACGAGCCGTTCCGTGCCGTTGGACAAACAAATCAGCGCGCGCTGGTCGGGAATCGTGACTTTGGCGGGATAGGCAATGGTCGGGACCACCATTCCATCAGCCAACGCCGCCGATGGCAGAAACCAAAGAAGCAAGAATGAAAGAATTCGTTGCACTCTTGCCAGAGTGCTCATCACGCTCTCACCAGAAAGCAAAACAAATTTTCTCCGGTCACGGAATGACCTCGTCGCGGTTAATCAACTCGGTCTCCTGCTCCTTGCGTTTCTGGTCGAGCAGGTTTTTTTCCGCGGCTTCGATGGCTTGCAGCAGGTCGGTGGCTTCCACCAGCCGTGGCGCGGTGACGTAATTGGCGCCGGCGGCGTAAAGCGCGGGAATGTCCGAAAGCAATTCGGCGTGGACGATGAGTTGCGCGTGCGGATTCAACTCGCGGAGCTGCCGGAGCAATTTCAAATTGTCCGCGCCTTTGAGCACCATGTTGGGCAGCGAGCAGATGACCAGTTCCGCGTGCGACACGCCGGCGTGATGCAGCGTGTCGCGTTGTGTGATGTCGCCATAAACCACGCGCAAGCCGCGCTGGCGGAGCCGTTCATTGACGATTGGATTGAAATCCACGATGACGATTTCCGACAGCAAATCGGAGCGTTCGCGGCTGATTTCCTCAAGCAGCGAACTGGCCGTCCACGAAAAACCCAGGAGACAGATGCGTTTTGGTTTTTCGCCGGTGTCTTCCGCGGGAGCGCCCCGTTCCAAATCGTGGAAGCCGATTTTGTTCAGCCAGGGAGTGGCTTTCTGGAGGATGTAATCGTTTTTGAAGATCGCGTAGGTCGAATCCACCGCGAGCAGCGCGAAGGAAAACGCGGCGATGCCGATGATATTGTCCGAAACGTCGCCGCTCCGGTTGCCGAGGGCGAGCAGGACGATGGAAAGCTCGCTCATCTGGCATAGGTTGATGGTGGGCAGCAGACTGACGCGATAACCCTGGCGCATGAAGTAGAGCGGGGGGAAAACCGTGGCCAGCCGGCTGCCGATCAGGAAAAGGCAAAAGAAAATCGTCCACAGCAGGTAATTCCACGTCGGCATGGGAATTTTCATGCCCAGACCCACGAAGAACAGCGTTACAAAAAAATCGCGGATGCTCGTGACTTTGGCGACGACATCCAGCGTGTAGGGAAATGTCGAGACCATCACGCCCGCAATGAGCGCGCCCATGGCAGTGGACAGACCGAGCCAGCCGGCGAATCCCGCCAGCGCCAGGCACCACGCCAGTGCCCCGACCAGCACCAGTTCCGGCTGGCGCGCGACGGCCCGGAACACTGGCGGCAGCACATACCGGCTGGCCAGAAACGCCACCGATAGGAGCAGGATGACACTGCCGAGGGCGTGCATCAGCGGGCCGAGCGCGGGATTCTTCAAGGTCGGCTGGATGGCCAGAAAAAGGATCGTGGCGATGTCCTGCAACACCAGCACGCCGAGCGTGATGCGGCCTACGAGCGTCTCCAGTTCGCGCTTGTCATAAAGGATTTTGACGATGATGACCGTGCTGC
>PLZL01000375.1:1911-12673 GCA_003152145.1 Limisphaerales bacterium | reverse complement strand
GCTCAAATTTTAAAACCGGTCAAGCGCATCGGCATCGCGGACCAATACATCCTCGAAAACGGCGGGCGCGGTTACATTCAGTCGCTGGCCGGTGTTGACGCCAAGAGCGCGGCCAAAACTGCGGCGGAATTTTTGAGGTAATCCCGAAGTGCCATGAATCGCAGGCTCGACGTTCTCTTCATCAATCCGAATTCTGCCAAGCGGGTCTATCAGGATTTGTCGAAGGATTTTTCGGCGATTGAAACGCCGACGTGGAGTTTGCTGCTCGCGCAAAGCTGCCGAGCCGCCGGCTACGGCGTGGCCATCTTGGATTGCGACGCCGAACGGCTCGCGCCCGAGGCGGCAACCCGGCGCATCGCGGAAATGAATCCGCGTCTGGTCTGCTTCGTCGTCTATGGCCAGAATCCCAGTTCGGGCACGACGAACATGACCGGCTCGGTCGAGTTGAGCGATTTACTCAAAAAGGCGCATCCGGAATTTCCCATCGCTTTCGTCGGCTCGCACGCCAGCGCGCTGCCGAAGGAAGTGCTGGCTCAGCACGCGAGCATTAACATCGCGCTGATCGGCGAAGGCGTCTATGCGTTGCGAAGTCTGCTCGCGTCGGATTTGAACGGCGATTTGTCGAAAATCAACGGCATCGGCTACAAAAATTCCGAAGGGCAGATCATTTTGAATGCGCCGGAGAAAGTCGTCCCGCAGGAACGCATGGACATTGACATGCCCGGCTACGCATGGGATTTGCTGCCGTATAAGAACCAGCCGTTCGACATGTATCGCGCGCATTTATGGCACGCGGATTTTCAGGATCAATACAAGACGCCCTTCGCCGCGCTTTACACGTCGCTCGGCTGCCGGTTCAAGTGCGACTTCTGCATGATCAACATCGTGAACCGCACGGATTATTCCGACAGCGTGCCTTCCAGCAAAAGCAACTTCATGCGCTTCTGGTCACCGGAATTTATTTTGAAGGAATTCGACATGCTTCAAAAACACGGCGTGAACACCGTGCGCATCGTGGACGAGATGTTCTTCCTCGACAAACGCTACTACGAACCGCTGCTCAAGGGACTGGTCGAACGCGGTTACGGCGACCGGCTTCGCATGTGGACCTACAGCCGCGTTGACACCGTGCGCAAGGATCAACTGGAACTTTTCCGCAAGGCCGGCGTGCGCTGGTTCTGCCTCGGCATTGAGGCCGCCAGCCAGCTCATCCGCCGCGAAGTGACCAAGGGCACGTTTCAAGAGGTCAACATACGCAAGGTTGTGCAGGAGGCGCGCGATGCCGACATCAATATCATCGCCAACTATATGTTCGGCTTGCCCGACGACACGATGGAGACCATGCAGCAGACGCTGGATCTGGGGCTGGAGATGAACACGGAAATGTGGAACGGCTACGCGTGCATGGCGCTGCCCGGCAGCCCGCTTTATTACGAGGCAATGAAGGTCGGCATGAAGATGCCCGATTCCTACGCGGGATACGGTTTTCTTTCTTACGACTGCCAGCCGATGGCCACCAAGCACGTCAGTGCCGCTGATGTGATGCGTTTCCGCGACCAGGCCTTTGAGAAGTATTTCAACCACCAGCCTTATCTGGATTTGGTGAAAAATAAATTCGGCCCCAACGCGCTCGACAACGTGACGCGGCTCAAGGGCGTCAAGCTCAAGCGTAAAATCCTCGGCGACTAATCGCCAGCCTTGAGAAAATCGCGGCATGTTCCATAATCGCCGTAAATGAAAGTTCTCGTCACCGGCGGAACCGGCTTTGTCGGCCAGCACCTTCAGGAAGAATTGAAGCGGCGCGGCGTTCCGTTCTTCGCCTTCGGCAAACGCCAGTTTGATTTGACGCGCTGGGAAGACGCCGAAGCCGTTTTCCAGAAATATCAGGACGCCGGTTTGATTTTGCATCTCGCCAGTTTTCAGGCCGCGGGCGAATTTCCGGCGAAGCATACGGCGGAACAATTTTCCGTCAACAATCTCATTCACACCCACGCGCTTGAAGCATGGCGCAAATTTATTCCGCGCGCGAAATTCATCGGCATCGGCGCGTCATGCGCGTATCCAAGTTCGGCGCAGGCGATGACCGAGGACAAAATTTTCGACGGTCCGATTCACGGCAGCGTTTATGCCTATGGCGCGACGAAACGGCTGCTTTGCACTGGAATCCTCGCTTACAACGACCAGTTCAAATTGAACGGAAATTATGTCGTTCCCGCCGCGATGTTCGGCGAGCACGACGATTTCAACGAAGCGACGGCGCACGTTCCCGCGGCGCTCATCGGGCGGTTCGTCCGCGCCATGAAAACGAACGCGCCTGAAGTGGAGATTTGGGGCGACGGCTCGCAGATCCGCGATCTCGCCGACGTGAAGGATTTTGCGCGCGGCCTGCTCGACCTCGCGCCGAAACTGGAGCGCGACATCGTGAATCTCGCGCCCGGCCGGGGCAAGACCATCAAGGAACTGGCCCTGACCGTGAGCGAAGCGACTGGCTATCGCGGAAAAGTCGTGTTCAACGCCAGCCGTTACACCGGCGCGAAGGAAAAATTTGTGGATGCGACAAAACTTCGTGAGAAATACAAGATGGAAATCGCCCACGAACTCGCGCCCGGCATCCGCCGCACCGTGGACTGGTTTTCCAAAAATTTTGACGCGCTCAAGGACAGGCGCAAATTCGCCGACACATGAACGTATCGCAGATTCATCGGGGAGAAATCTCGCTCATCATGGCCACGCGCGGCCGGCCCGAAAAGCTCGCCGAAGTTTTCGCCTCGCTCAAGGCCAGCACCGCGCAAAAGGAAAAAACTTCAATCTGGATTTATGTGGACGAAGACGACTCGGTCACGCGCAAGGCGATTGACAGTGGCGCATTGAACGACGCCGGAATCCGCGTTCACTGGCACATCGGCCCGCAAACGGCCGGACTTTGTGAAACTCAGCACACGCTCTGGCACAATTCCGGCCACACCTCCGAGATTTACATGATCACCTGCGACGACGTCTGCTTCGGCACGCCGGGCTGGGATGACATCATCCGCGAAACGTCCGTCAGGCATCCCGACGGAATTTTTCTCGCCTGCCCGTTTGACCCGATGACGGCGGACACCTGCACTTATCCGATTTTTGGCTGGCGCTGGCTGGAGACGCTCCGGCAGATTTTTCCAGGCCATTTTCCGTATTGGTATGACGACCGCTGGGTTCATCAGATCGGCGAGATGGCCGGATGTTACTCGCGCCTGCCCATCGTCATGCCCGCCATCCGCGGCAAAGGCCGCACCCGACGGATGCGCGACCTGCCGTTCTGGGCGCGTTTTTTCCAGCTCGCGCTGGACGAACGCAAGGATTCCGCAAAAAAACTCATTGACGCCATGAACCTCGATTTTGAAAAAAAAGATGCCGCGCTGAAAAATCTGGAACAGCGCGCCGCCGAACTGGAAAAACAGCAGGACAAATTCTCCGACCTCTATGCCGTGTTTCAGGAGGAGCGGTTCACGCTGCACACGCCGGAGGAGCGCCGTGCCTTCAACCCGCGCTATTTTGAAAAGGAAGCCGCCGCCGTCGCGCGGCTTCTGGAATTCGCCCAGCAACGCATCGCGGATAAAAAATACGAGGAGGCGCTGAAATTTCTCGATGGAACACTGATGTCGAATCTGCGCGTGCGGCAGGCGCAGGACATGAAGGTGGAATGTCTCCGTGCGCTGGGCCGCAATGCCGAGGCGGACAAACTGGCGAAGGAAACGCTCGCCGCTTGGCCAGAGATGAATTTCTTCCGCCGTATGTTCCGTTTCCTCGGCATGATCGCCACCGAAACCAAAACGATGATCGTCGGCTTTCTTTCAAAAGGCGGCGGAAAGAAAGCCAGATGAATTATGATGCGGTCATCGTCGGCGGTGGCATCGTTGGACTTGCGACGGCATATCGTCTGTTCGAAGCGCGACCGAAAACCAAATTGCTGCTGCTCGAAAAGGAATCGAAGCTCGCGTCGCATCAGACCGGCAATAACAGCGGCGTGCTGCACTCCGGCCTTTATTACATACCCGGCTCGGAAAAGGCAAAGTTGAGTGTTGGCGGTCTCCGGCAAATGATCGCCTTTTGCCGCGAACACGGCATCGCCCACGAACAATGCGGCAAAATTGTCGTCGCCACTGCCGAGGACGAGTTGCCGCGACTGGATAATCTTTGGGAACGCGGCAACGCGAACGGTCTTCAAGGATTGCGCAAGCTCACGCCGGAGCAAATCAAGGAAATCGAGCCGCACGCCAACGGCATTGCCGCGATTCATGTGCCGCAGGAAGGCATCGTGGATTATCCGGGCGTTTGCGAAAAACTCGGCGAACTCATCTGCAAACGCGGCGGCGAAATCCGGCTTGAGGCGCGTGTGCTGAAAATCATTTCGGGCGGCAACGAGCGAATCGTCGAAACTTCCGCCGGAAATTTTCGCGCGAAGTTTGTCATCACCTGCGGCGGACTTCACGCCGACCGGCTCGTGAAGGCGTCGGGACAAAAACCGTCGGCGAAAATCATCCCGTTCCGTGGCGAGTATTTTCAGCTCAAAAAGGAACGCCAGTTTCTCGTCCGCAATCTGATTTATCCAGTGGCCGACCCGAAATTTCCGTTCCTCGGCGTTCATTTCACGCGGCTCATTCACGGCGGCATCGAGGCCGGACCGAACGCCGTGCTCGCGTTCGCGCGTGAAGGCTATCGCTGGTCCAACATCAATTTGCGCGATCTGACGGAATCGCTCTGTTTCCCCGGCTTGTGGAAATTTCTCGCGAAGTATCCGAGCATGTGCGGCTACGAAATTCTCCGTTCTCTCTCAAAGGCCGAATTCACGCGCTCGCTCCAGAAGCTCGTGCCGGAAATCCGCGAGGACGATCTGGAGACCGGCGGTTCCGGCGTGCGCGCGCAGGCGATGATGCCGGACGGAAAATTGTTAGAGGATTTTCATTTCCAGGAAGCGCCCGGCATTTTGCATGTCGTCAACGCGCCATCGCCGGCGGCCACGGCGTCATTGGCCATTGGCCAGAAAATTGTCGAACGCGTGCTGGTGCAACTTTAGGACTGCGGCGACTCGTCGCCGCTTTCAAAGCGCGGACATGTTCGCGCACTCCAAATTACAAGCCGGTCGGATGATCCAAGAATTCCCACGGCAGCCTGAATTTCTTGGAGAGATGCGCCACCAGCGCCTTCACGCCGAATGTTTCCGTCGCGTAATGGCCGCCGTAGAAAACATTCAAACCGAGTTCTTCCGCCAGCGCAAAAGTCCAGTGCGGCCCTTCACCGGTGATGAAGGTGTCGACGCCCTCGGCGGCGGCAATTTTCAAATCGCCACCCGCGCCGCCGGTGACGACACCGATTCGTTCGCATATGTTTTTGCCACCGGGAATAATTCGTGGCTTCGCGCCAATCACGCGTTCCAGACGTTTCGCCAAATCCGTGCGGGAAATCTTCTGCCGTGATTTGAAACCAATGGTTTGGCCGTGAGTCATGAAAAATGGCTTCAGATTTTTCAGGCCGAGTGTGGTGCAAAGCTGCGCGTTGTTGCCGAACTTCGGGTGTGCGTCGAGCGGCAGGTGCGAACTGTAAATGGCCAGATTATTTTCCACCAGCAACCGGAGCAGTTCGTATTTTTTGCCCGTCCACGGATGCGACGGCGACCAGAACAGTCCGTGATGAACGATGAGCAAATCCGCTTTGGCGGCGATGGCGAGCTTGACCGTGGCGAGGCTGGCGTCCACGGTGGCGGCAATTCTGTTGATCGGCCCCCGGCCGTCCACCTGCAAACCATTGGCCGCGCCGTCGTAATCGCCGATTTCGCGCGTGCGGAGAATTTTGTCGCAGTGGGCGACGATGGCTTTGAGCAAAACTTTTGGCATGGCGTGGTGATTGTTGGAACAGGTCAATCCGCTCCGTCATCCCTCATGATGAAAGCTGGCGATTCAGTTCTGCCTTCAGCAAGCTCAAAAATCGCCTGACTGGAAGATTCGTGTTTTGAGTAACGACTGCTGACACTTTTCTTCTTGCCGAGCAGCGATTCCAAATCCGTTTTCGCCTTCGTCTTGGTGAATGCTTCGCGCAGCGCGTTGAAATAAGCCAGCGTCCAATTGTCCTTTGTGAAATGCTCGCTGAACAGCGGCGATTTCATCTTCCGCTCAAAATCATTTTCCCGTTCTTCCGGGATGACCATTGTTTTGGGAACGTCCGCCGGAAGATTCGAGCCGTGCTGCAAACCGCTCGTCATGGTCGTGGTGCATTCCACTTCAAAGGCGCGAATCACTTTGTTGCCGTCCAGCCAGAGCAAATCCATGTCGAGCACAGGCCGGAGATTTTTCACATCTTTCAATGTCGCTGGCTTGGCTGTGACCAAATCGCGCAGCTTGGTTTCCTCAACCAATCCAATCACCGTCTCGTGTTGTTCACGCTGGCCGATCCAGACTTTGTGGCCGCGCGCGTCGCCGATTTTCGCGAGCAGAGCAATGATTTCACTGTGCCGCGTCAGGCTCATCCGGACTTCTTCCTTCAACATCCACGCGGCGGACTGGCCAGTGCCGACTTGGCGGCCATAAATTTTCAAAGCCTCGATGATGCTTGTGCTGTCGGACGTGAGAGAATTCGGAAATTCCCGCGCAACCGTGTCCCAAACCTCTGTGAACTTGATGCGGCCTTTTTCTTTCAAGCAGCGAAAGACAGTTTCTTCGACTCGTTCTGTGAGTGGCACGACATTGAGGCGCAACTCCGAAAGTGTCGCGTCCGTGAACCACCACATGCTTCCTTGAGAAGTTTCCACGACTCGGAAAACCGAATCCTGACTCTCCTCCAAAACTTTGCGAACGTCCAGACCCGTTTTCAATTCACCAAACAAACCCCGCCGTGCGAGTTCCGGGTCAACTTGATTGATGAGAATCGTGTAAGGTGTCGGCTCGGCACGCCGGGCGATGACATCGCGGCAGGTTTCAATGACAATGCGCCGGAAGTGGTTCTCGTCAATGGCTTCCATCTTGCGCGCTGGCCGGGCCGTCTTGACGAAGCGCAGATAGAAATCGCCTTGTGCGCTGCCGAATGGCTGCAACATCGCCTTGGCTGAAACCTGGCCGAGCGGCTGGTGATGAATGTGCTCGTAGTCAAAACCGGAAAACACCCCCGCGCGCACCGTGGCGTTGCGAACCATGAACGTCGGATTATGAAACGTCAGCGTCAGGCAGCGTTCTGACCGCAGCACTTTGTAAAACCCCTGAAAACTGCTGTTGAGCAGCGAATGATAAACCTCAAACGGCTTTTTCTGCCGTTCGTTGCGGATGACTTCATGCGCCACGATGTTTTCCGTGTAGCGGAAATCCGCCTTGAGCCATGCGTTCCAAAGATAGGAAAGCTCGCCGTATTGGATCGAAGCGTCGTAAGGCGGGTCGGTGAAAATGTAATCCACGGATTCTTCCGGCATTTTCTTCATCAACTCCACGCAATCACCGGTGACAATGGCAATATCCGCCTCGCCTGCCAGAACTTTGCTCCAGTCGTCCGTGACTTTTACATCTTTGAAAAGTTCGTTCGCTTCGTTTTTGGCATTGATGATTCCCTGGTTGCCGGTCACTGCGCCTTCAAATTTATCCCAGACATTTTGTTCCATGTAACGCGGAGCCGACCAATAGCTATGCTGCGTCCAACCTGGCGAACTAAAAAATGTGTAGTGGTTAGACTCCGCCGGATTGCCCACCGGCATCATTTTCGTGCAAAGGTGAATCATTGAACTGAATGCGCCGAGCAGGAACCTTTTCAACTGTGGTCTGTTCTCCTGCTCAATGGCTTCGTAAATCATCGCTGCTGCGCGCAAATTCCGTTTCGTGAAAAGCTGGTCTAGCGAATCGTAATGCTCCTTTTTCATGAAGGCCTTGCCGTCGTCGTAATAAAGCTGGTTTTTGGGATACCATTCCTTGATGCGTTTGGCTTCAAGTTCGGCGAGCGATTCGAGGTCTTTCTTTTTCGGTTTGCAGCCAGTCTCGCAACGATGTTCGCAGTGCGGACAGCCTTTGTAACGCACTTCCACCAGTTCATCACCCTCGCGCACGCAGCAATCAGCAATCAGCGGTTTGCCGCATTTTGGATTCACGCAATGAATCGTGTAAAGCGCCTCAACATCTTTTTTCACCCGTTTGCTGACGCGCTCAAAAGCCTCGGTGAGTCTCAATGTGTTGACCGGACGCAATGTCAGATCGGTGATGAGGCTGGCAACGGGATTCAAGTCGCACACGATTGCGCGGCGTTTGCTACGCGTCGCTTCAATGGCAACAACACCGCTGCCCGCGAACGGATCAAACACAATCTGCCCCGGTTTGGTGTAGGCGTTGATGTGTTCGCCGACGACATTCCACGTTTTGCGCGACCAATACTTGTGCCACACATACATGGCCGTGTGCGGCTCCGGCGGAATCTGGCGGTTGATGTGTTCAAATTTCGGCGGAGTGATTCTGCCGATTTTGGCGCGGGCGAGTTCGCGGGTTTTCATCTGTCGCGTGCGATTTCTTTCAGCAATCTTTGACAGATTTCATACGCGGCGGCGAGCCGAATCGCACGCACGACTTTGATTCCCCGCACTTGCGCGATCTCATCCAGCGGGCGATTCATCAAACCGGCCAGCGTGCCGTATTTGTCGAGAAGCGCGTTGGCGCTGTCCAGCGCGGAATAACCTCGCCCGCCGCTGCCCAGCAGAATCGCCAAAAGTTCGGCGTCGGAACAGCGTTCCGCGCCCGATTCCAAAAGTGTCCGACCCGGCTTCATGCGAACAGGAAATGGCAAGCAGTGCCATGAAGCAAGCGGGATTATTTGTTGGAGATGGTATGCCTGCGATTCTGGTTCCGTTTCAAAAAAATGTTCATTCCACCTGTTGCTTTCCTCGCGCAGAGTTTTATAGTCCATTTCAAAATCAATATGATCAAAACCCTCGGGCACATTTGCATCTATTCAAAGGACTTGAATCGGAGCCGGGATTTTTATTGCGGCGCGCTGGGATTGAAGCGGCATTTTGATTTTTTGAAGGACGGCGAGTTGTTTGGATTTTACCTGCAAGTCGNNAATGCTGGTGCAAGGACCCGGACGGAACAGACGTGGAGTTTCAGCAATACACGCCGAAAAGTTCGCAGTTCACCCGCGCCAATTGCATCGTGGACTGGTGAATTTGTGAAACGGATTTTTGTCGCAAAAAATTTTCATTCCGCCTGTTGCTTTCCTCGCGCAGAGTTTTATAGTGCGCTTCGCTTGAATTCACCGAAATGAACCATGTAACCGACGCGGGCCCGCCGTGGAGCATTGACGCGGCGCGCACGCTTTACAACATCCATCGCTGGGGCGCGAAGTATTACGACATCAACGACGCCGGACACGTCGTGGCGCGGCCGTTGCAGGACGCCGGCGCGACGGTGGACATCACGGACGTGATCGAGGAGGCGAAGGGGCGCGGGCTGAAATTTCCGCTGCTCATCCGGTTTCAGGACATCCTGCGCCACCGCGTCGAGGCGCTCAACCTCGCCTTTCGCGGCGCCATCACGGAATATAATTACAAGGGCAAGTATCGCGGCGTGTTCCCGATCAAGGTGAACCAGCTCCGCGAAGTGGTGGAGGAAATTCTCGACGCGGGCAAGCCGTATGAGTTCGGCCTCGAAGTCGGCAGCAAACCGGAGTTGTTCGCCGGCCTCGCGCTGCAAAGCCAGATGGGCTGTCTCATCATTTGCAACGGCTACAAGGATGCGGAGTTCATCAAGATGGCCATGCTCGGCATCAAGCTCGGCAAAAAAGTCATCATGGTCGTCGAGAAACTCGAGGAACTGCGGCAAATCATTTCGATTTCAAAACAGCTCGGCGTCGAGCCGCTGCTCGGCATCCGGACGCGGCTGTTGAGCAAGGGCGCGGGGCGTTGGGCCGAGAGCGGCGGCGAAAATGCGAAGTTCGGCTTGAGCACGGCGGATTTGCTGGCGGCGGCGGAATTGCTCAAGGCGGAAAATCTTGGTCATTGCCTGAAGCTGCTGCATTTCCACATCGGCTCGCAGGTGCCGGACATTCTCACGGTGAAAAAGGCCGTGCAGGAGGCGGCGCGGCTTTACGCCAAGCTCCACAAGCTGGGTTTCCAGATCGAATTTCTCGACGTTGGCGGCGGCTTGGGCGTGGATTACGACGGCAGCCGGTCGGCGTTCGACAGCTCGACGAATTACTCCTTGCAGGAATACACCAACGACATCGTTTATTACGTCGCCGACGTGTGCAACGCGGAAAACGTCCCGCACCCGGATCTCATCAGCGAAAGCGGACGCGCCCTCGTCGCGCACCACAGCGTCCTGATTGTCGAGGTGTTCGGTGCGATTGAAAAAATCCGGCCTGATGAATTTTTGAAATACGGCGACAACGAACATCCGCTCGTCCGCGAACTGCTCGACGTCAAAAAAAATCTCTGCAAGTTGAACAAGCTCGAAGCCTACCACGACGCGCTCGAACGCCGCGACGACGCGCAGCACATGTTCACGCTCGGCATGATGGATTTGCCGGAGAAGGCGAAGATCGAGGACCTTTACTGGCAGATCAGCCGCGAGGTGGTGGAAGGTTACAAGGGCCAGCCCTACGCACCGGAGGAAATCCGCAAGCTCGAAGACAGCCTCGGCGACCAGTATCTCTGCAATTTTTCCGTCTTCCAATCCCTGCTGGATCATTGGGCGCTGGACCAGTTGTTTCCCATCATGCCGATTGCGCGCCTGAACGAGCGCCCGACGCACGAGGCCACGCT
>PLZL01000375.1:0-1882 GCA_003152145.1 Limisphaerales bacterium | reverse complement strand
TCGGGCGCGTCAACGAGGTTCACGTCTTTCTCGAGCCGGACGAACCCGCCGGCTACTACATCGAGGAGATCATCGAGGGCAACACCATCGTCCAGACGCTCGCCGCCGTGCAATACGACGAAAACGAGCTCAAACGGCAGATGAAAACGCAGATGGACGAGGCGATCAAATCCGACCGGATGAAGCCGTCCGAAGCCATGCGCCTGCTCGNNTCGGCAAAAGCGAGATCGGCCTGCCCAGCGCTGTCGTCATCGCCATCGCCGCGCCGTGATTATATTGACATGGCTATTCACGACCTTAATTTTTCAGGTATCGAAATAAATTCAAAAGAAAGGCTCCAATGACTGTCTGCATCGCAGCTATTTGTAAGGGCAATTCCATCGTCGGCTGCGCCGACAGGATGCTAACCTCTGGGGATATAGAATTTGAACCCGACCTTGACGTGTTGCCGGTCCCAGAACACTTAAAGCCAGAGGACAAGATAGCATTCAGCCTAAACGGAAAAATTTTCCAGTTGACTAGATTTATCGCAGCTTTGACCGCTGGAGATTCGGGGCTTCAGGCCGAGATTCTTCAAGGAGTGTATCAAACTGTGACACAGCGAATTTTTACAGACCGAGAACGATGGTGGGGCGTCAAGGAAATCGCAGAACTTTACGTTGTTTTTTACAATCAGGCCAAAGCAAAACGCCTCCAAACAGAAATCTTCGAGCCATTAAACCTTAATGTGGAAACTTTTATTGCCAGACAAGGTGAAATGAAAACGGATTTCTTGACCAACATCACAGACAAGATTCAGCGGTTTGAATACAATTTTAGAGCCGTTCATGGGGTTGAAACGATTGTCGCTGGTTTAGATATGTCCGGGTTTAACAGCACCTCCGGCAAATCATTCTTTATGCCCCACATTTATACGGTGTTTAAGTCCGTGAACGGCGACGGAATTAACTGTTGTGACCCAAGTGGCTTTGCTGCCGTTGGTGGCGGTATGCGTCACGCAGAATCACAATTTATGTTGGCCGGGCATTCCAGCTTTTCTCCGATGCCGGAAACTTTACTGCTTACCTATATGGCCAAAAAGCGATCTGAAATCGCTCCTGGAGTTGGCAAAAAGGGAACTGATATGTTTGTCATTGAGCCGCAGACAACTGGATTTGCAATGCTTGCCAACATTGATGATTTAGAGACAAAAAAATTTGAATCCATTTATAGTTCAATGGACAAAAGCCAAAGCAAAGCCTTTGTTTCAGCAAAGGAAAAAATTAAAATCCACGTTGATTCCATGTTAAAAAAGCGGGCAGAGAAACAACAATCACAAGTTCAGCAAAAGTCTCAGAAATCCCCACTAGACCTTGGGGATATAGACGCTATTTTGAAGAATTATTCAACTTCTTCCACTGAGCCGCCGACGCCGACGCCAGCCACACAACCGGCGAAATGAAATAAATTCAATGCGACTTCGTAACCGCTGCTGTTAAGTTTATAAAGGGGGCCCAAGCATTGAAACATTTCTTCCGCGCCTCTGCGTTTATCGCAATTTTTCCTTCGCGCGGCGGCTGAAACTTCAACAAAAACGCCGCCGGACTGCTCCGGCGGCTTTTGAGTAATTTGCCAAAACTTCTTCCTTCATCGTTTCCCCGCTGACGCCGCGCTTGCGGGAAAATCCCGACCGCGCTAGATTCACGCCATGAGCAAAGCTCAAATCCTTGAAGAACTGCCCAAGCTGACCGTCAGCGACCGCTCCCAGCTCTTCGCGCGGCTCGCCGAACTCCACGAGGCCGACCTGCTGGATGGCGGCTCACCGACCCCGGCCGAACGGCAGGCGCTCGACGAGGCTCTCGCGGAATTCGAGCGCGACCCCAGCCCCGGCGAGCCTTGGCGC
>PLZL01000295.1 GCA_003152145.1 Limisphaerales bacterium | reverse complement strand
AGGAATTTAATGATACCCCGCATCTGGCATTGTTATTTGAGTAGATAATTTGCCTTAAAGCCCGTGGCAAGTTTTGTTTTTCGAAGGGCGCGCATGGCTGGCGTTTCCATGTCCAGACAAACTTTTCTTTCCCGCCAGCCTGTATGCGACTTGCCGGATGCCAAACAAAAAGCCCGTCTTCTACCGAAGACGGGCTGACGGCTAAAATCACGCTTCACGGGGCGGAATAAATGCGCCCGCCCGGCGGCACCTGGCCACCATTGGGGGGTTGCAAATTCACCGGAGTGGGCGGAGACGCAACGTAGGGCGGTCCGAATTGCGGAGCGGGAATTGGCACAGCAGGCGTGTAAGCGGGTGATGTAATTGCGGGTGTAATTGGTGAAACCTGACCCAAGACGTCGCTAACGGAGGGATTGCCGCCATTGGAAGTGGCCAGAACTTTACCGATGGGTTCCTGAAGCGCAGGAATGGCGGCGGAAATGCCGGCCAGAATCGCCTTGCCCGCGCCCGGCGCCACCCCGGCCACGGCATTGGCCACCGCTTGATACGCGTTTGGAACGACGCGGCAAACGGCCTCAACAATCTTGCCGGCTTCGGACGGCGCGGCAGCCGCGGCAGCACGGGCAATAGCAATGGCTTGATTGGGCACCAGCGCAACCGCCGTGGCGGCGGCCACCGAAGCCATTTCCGGCGTNNGCGATCTTTCGAAACGGCTTGTGACACCAATTGAGCCGACTTGGCGGGCAGTTCAGCCGGGCTGACAGCGCTCAATGTGCCAAAAAATGGATTGGCAGGGGGAGTGTCACCGGCACGCAGTTTCACCGTCGCAACCAGCGCGACAGCCATCACCAAACTCAACATTTTTAAAGTTTTCATAATTCGATAGAGCTTCACTAACCTTATACGCCTGTCAATTTATAATCTGCAATCCGCCAAGTCAACAAAAAAATGAAGATAAATCATCCGGCGAAAGGAGACCGTCTGCCGCGCTTGGTTGCAAGGAATTTGTTTGCAATTGAACCGGCAACCGGCATCATGTATTTGTCAATGCGTCACCTAAAAAGCCAGCAGGAGTTTTGATTCCGGTAATATCCAGTGATCAGGCGCATCTCCATTTCACGGCGGCGGGGCGGCTTGTTTCAGTCCCTGATGGCAGCGGCCAGCCTGTTGTTTTTCGGAGGGCAGGCGCACGGTCAGCAGGCGCTGCGAATGTCGCTGGCCGGTGATCTGGCGGCGGAGAGCCAACGGCAGGCGGCAAACACCATCGGCTATTACAATCTGCTTTGGGGCCCGGTCGCCTGGCGGTTTTCTTCGGGTTTGGGATTGGATTACGATGACAATGTCCGCCTGCAGTCACAGAACCGCGAGGGTGATTTTATTATTCGTCCCAATCTGAACACCCAGATGCACTGGCCGGTCACGCAAAAGAACAGTCTGGATATTTCGCTGGGTGTCGGTTATTCCTTCTACGCGACCCATTCCGAATTGAACCAGTTCTATGTGAATCCGGGGTCGGGGCTTTCCTTCAACATTTACGCCGGCGACTGCGTGATCAACCTGCACGACCGGATTTCCATCACGGAAAACGCCTATCAGAATCCCACCGCGAGCGGCAACGGAAACTATGCGCAACTGGAAAACATGGCCGGTGTGAGCACGTCCTGGGACTTGAACAAGTTGGTGGTCCAGCTTGGCTATGACCATGTGAATGATGTTTCGCTGGGTTCCAGCCAGCAGGTGCCCGACGCCACATCGGAAAACTGCTTCCTGAACGCTGGCGTGCGTCCCCTGCCTGAAATCACCGTGGGCGTCGAAGGCGGGGTTGGACTGATCAGTTTCGACCAGGTTCAGTCCACAGCCTCACAGCCGGATGCCTCGCAGTGGAACGCAGGGGTGTTTTGCCGGGCGCAAATCAGCGAACATATCAGCGGCCGGGTTGACGCGGGCTACACCGTGTATTCACCGGCAGCCACGGGTGTGTTCACCAACTTGAGCAGCGCGTCCAGTTTTTATTTTCAATTTTCCGTTTCCCACCGGGTCAACCGGTTCATCAATTACTCCCTGTCCGCCGGCCGGAGCACGGAGTCCTCCTTTTTTGGACAGCCCTATGACCGTTATTTCGCGCGCCTGCAGCCAAACTGGAACCTTTTCAGAAAGTATCAATTGAGCACGCCATTCTGGTGGCAAAAGGGAACCCAGCTTTACGCCCAGGGCGGCGCGACGGCGACGGATTACAACCAGTATGGGGCCGGCATTAACATCGGCCGCGCCATAACCCAAAAGCTGTCCGGCAGTCTGGCCTATCAGTTCATCCGGGAAAGTTCCGGCCAGTCAAGCCTGAATTACACGGTCAACATTGTGAGCTTGAATTTTTCCTATCAATTCTGAATACTNNTCGCCGCGCCCGCCATTCCGAATGCCGCCAGCGGTCAGGCGCCCACGCCGGGGTTGCTCAACGGTTATGTGAAGGACGACACTTACAAGCTGCGGGTCGGCGACACCGTGAGTTTCCAAATTTTGGAGGATCAGATTTGGGACCCCCAAAACGCGCCCAAAATTCTTGTCGTGCAGGATTCGGGCGAAATTGAAGTGCTCTATGTTGGCCGGGTGATGGCGGTCGGCAAATCGTGCAAACAGCTCGCCGGGGAAATCAAAACCGCGTTGGAAAAGGATTACTACAAGCAGGCCACGGTGGTCATATCCATGAATGTGGCCAGCCCGATTCTGGGGCGGATTTACATTTGGGGCCAGGTGCGCAACCAAGGCGCGCTGGATATCCGGGTCAACGAAAATTTGACCGCAGGCCAGGCGATTTTGCGCGCCGGCGGCTTCGCGGATTTCGCCAATGAACGGAAGGTAAAAGTCATTCGCAGCCCCACCGGCCCCGACGGTGGAAAGCAAACGCAAACCGTCAATCTGGACATGGAGCAAATTCTCAACGAGGGGAAAACCGAAAAGGACATCGTCTTGCAGCCGGGCGACCTGATTATTGTCCCCTCGCGCCTCATCAATTTCTGATTACAACGTTGAACGAATTCCCTCGCATAAACTGCCATGAACGAAGAACAAGGTTTGGTAACGCATGACCGCTCCGCATGGACGGCGCGTTTTTTTTCCCGGCTGCACCGTTACCGCAATTTGTTTCGGCGGCGCTGGTGGGTGCTGGTAGTTTGCATGGGCCTGGCACTGGCGGCCATGGCCGCCTATATCCGGAATGGGCCGGCGGAATATGTCTCGGTGGGGCAGATGATTGTCAGCATCAGACTCAACATCCAACAAGGATCGCTTTACTCGGAGGACTTGGGCAATTTCCTGGGCACGCAGGCGGCCCTGATGCAAGGCTCGGAAGTTCAGCAGCGCGCGCGCGACCGCGTGGCCAGCCAGAATCCCGGACTGCTTTCCCAGCCGGTTTTGCTGAACGTCAGCGTGTTGCCGCGGACGACCATTTTTCTGCTGCGCGCCACCGGTGAAAATCCTGAATACACCAAGTTGTTTCTCCAGGCCTGCATGGAGGAATACATCAATCTCAAAAAGGAAATGGCGGAGCGAACCTCGTCCACCACCATCGCCAGCCTGACCGACCAGATGTTGCGGCTGCAACCGGAGTTGACGAAGTGCGACGACGAGATGCAGTCGTTTCTTGCCACCAACGACGCCGCGCTTTTGCAGGAAGCCAGCGGCGTGGGCAGTTATCTGGCTGTCCTTTATCAACAAATGGCAACCGCCCAGTCGGAATATGCCCTGCTCCAGTCCATGACGCTCGATCAGAATCTCCTGCTGGAACAGGATCGGACACCCGCGCTCATGGGCGCCGGCGGCGGAACGCCAGCCGGCGCATCGCCATCCAGCGGCCTGCTGGTCAACGCCGGCCTGGCCGAACAGTCCGGCTTGTTTGCTCCCAACACCATCGGCATGGAGTATCTGATCATCAAACGACAAATCCTTTTGTGGAAGGCCGACCAGGATCGGTTTGCCGGATACCTGAAGCCGAAGCATCCCCAGATGATTGCTTTGAGCCGGGAGATTGACCGGCTGGGACAGATGCTGGACATCTACCGGCAACAGAGCGTGGAGCAACTGGACGCCAAGAAAAGCGCGATGGCATTGCAAATCACAAACCTTGACAATCAAACAAAGCAATGGGGCGCGGAAAATCTTGCGCTTTCCCGCAAGAGCGCGCAATACGCACGCTTGAAGGCCAAGTCAGACCGGATTCAATCCCTTTACGACTCCCTGCTTGCCACACTGCAAACCTTGGACGTCAACAAGGACATCAGCCCGGAAAGCGTCACCATTTACGAACCAGCGATTGATGCCCTCCCGGACAAAACACTGGTCAAGAAAGGAGTGACGATTGCGGGCGTGATCGGCCTCGTTCTGGGCGTGGTCATGTTGTTGCTTTTGGACCGGGTGGACGACCGGTTGAACAGCTTCACGGAATTGGAGGAGTTGTTTGACGAGGATGTGCTCGGCCAGATTCCGCGCGAACGCAAGCCACCCCGTGGCGGCATCCTGCCCTTCGTGCAGTCCGACGATCAGCGGCATTCGTTCATAGAATCATATCGCAATCTCCGCTCCTCGCTGCTTTACATGGCGCAAACCGGCACGCGCCCGCACACGCTGCTCGTCACGAGCTCCGTGCCCAACGACGGCAAATCGATGACGGCGGCCAATCTGGCCATCATGCTGGCCATGGGCGGCGCGCGAGTGCTGCTGGTGGACGCCGACCTGCGCAAGGGCAACCTGCGCAGCCGATTCAATATCGAAGCCGACGCCGGAATGTTTGAAGTGCTCTCGCAGGGAAAGGATTGGCGCTCCTTGGCCAAGGAAACAGCCGTGGCCAATCTTCGGCTGCTTCCGCGCGGCGCGACCACGCAACGCTCCAGCGAATTTTTCATCGGCCCGGTCATGGTTAAATTCCTTCAGGAATCCATCAAGGAATATGATTACGTCCTGATTGACACCGCGCCGGTGATGGCGGCGGACGANNCACCTCGGCCAGAGTGGCGCGCGCGGCGCTCGACATGCTTTATCAGCGCAAAGCGCGCGTTCTCGGCCTAGTGTTCAATTCCGTGCGCGCCACGGCCAGCGATTATTACTCCTATTACCGCTACCGGGATTACTACAAAACCGACTCGACCAAGCCGGCCAAGTGAGGCATTCGTGGCGGCCGGGTTTTATTTCCGCAAACAATTGTGGCCGAAAACGAAAAACCGACTTCCGCGCCTCCGGCCAGCGGTCGTGCGATGTGGTTTTGTCTCAAGTCGCAACCCAAACACGAGCACATCGCGGCGGCGCATCTCCGGCAAAACAGCGCGGTCGAGGTTTTCCTGCCCCGCATCCGTTTCAAACGCGCCACCAGGCAGGGAACAGTCTGGGTGACAGAGGCGTTGTTTCCCGGCTATCTGTTTGCACGGTTTGACTGGCAAATCTCCCTGCGCCTGGTGCAACACTCCCGCGGCGTGCGCGGCGTGGTTCATTTTGGCGAACGCTGGCCCGCCATTCCCGAAGAAATCATCAGCGAATTGCAACAGACCATCGGCAAAACCGGGTTGCGCACCATTCCGGAAGAGTTCATTCCCGGCGACGAGGTGAAAATCACCGAGGGCGCGATGCGCGGCCTGCGTGCCGTCGTCACGCGCGGCCTGCCGGGCCGCGAGCGCATTGCGGTGTTGATGGAATTCCTGGGACGGCAAACCATGATTGAATTGCCGCGGCATTTCCTCATCAAGGAAGGCGACGAACGCGCGGCGATTTTTGCAGGCGGTTCAGCGCCGTGAAGCCCCCGACCTGCGGCTCAAGCTGAAAAGCACCGCGCAGATTACCAGAAAAAGAAAAAGGATGGAGTGAATCTGAAACGGAAAATCAAACCGCGCCTCAATCAAACATCCCGCCAGCGCCAGCCAGATTAGAACGACAAACCGCCGGCCGCCGCGAATGCCGCCGGGGACGAACCAGCGCAAGCCCACGCACGCCAGCGCCACGAGCAGCAGCGCCAATCCCAGCCAGCCAAACGTGATGCGGGTTTCGAGCCAGTCGTTGTGTAACTGCTCCGGCCAGTAGGTCTCGCTGGAAATGAGGTAGAGTTGAAAAACGGTCCCGAAGGTTCCCGGTCCGGTGCCGAACAGCGGAAAATCAGCTGCCATCGGCTTCGCGGCGTCGAATATTTCCTCGCGATTTTGGAAGCCTTCCCCGATTTGTTCCATGCGCGGTTCCAATGACCCCCAGCCGAAATACCAGCCCAAAGCCAGCACCAAGACAAAGAAAAGCCCCAACATCGCCGCCGTGCTCCGGCGCCTCTGCCGATCACCCAATCCCCGGGCGGACGCAAAAAAGTTTGTTAGCGTCAAGAGAATCATCGCCAAAATGAAAATGCCGACCGCCACCAGCGCACCGCCACGGCTGATGGAAATGACCGGACAGGCCGCCATAATGGCGGCGCAAAACAGTAACACGTGATGCGATTTGAATCGCTGTCCGCCGACGCGCTGTAGCGTCCACCAAAAGCCGAGGCACACCGGCCAGAGCAAATTGAAGTAATCGGCAGCATTCCCACGATAGGCATACGGCCCGAATTGAGTCTCGCCTCCCGGATTCACAAGCGGTTGCACCAGAAATAACAATTTGCTGGAACCGCTCGCGCGCTGGACAATGCTTTCCAAGCCCAGCAGCGCGCCATTGAGGCAAAGCAGCCAGAGTAATTGCCGCAGCCGGCCCGGCAGCA
>PLZL01000279.1 GCA_003152145.1 Limisphaerales bacterium | reverse complement strand
AATTTCGAATCGCATTGTGTGCCTCGCACCAGGTCTAAATTCATCAACGTCACGAAATCCGCGCCGTTTGTCTGGAGTATAAATATGGTGCCGCGATTTGAAAGGCCGCCAGCCGGGGTTGTTCCGTAGAGCGTGCTGCCATTGAGCATCAGAGTAATGCCTGGCAATGCGCCGTCGCTGTGCAAAAAATCGTGCAAATCGGCGAAATCAGCGCCGTTGGTCTTTAATCTAAAAATATTCCCGCAGCCTAGCACGCCGCCGCCCACCGTCGCTCCGTAAAGCGTGTCACCGCTCAAAATCAATCCGGCCACCGCCGCGGCACCATCGCAATTTGTGCCGATTCCACTGATGGTCGGGAAATATTTTAGAACCGTGTAGCCGCTTCCATCGGTTTGCATGGCAAACACGACGCCATTGGAGGTGCCGCCGTGATAAGTTGTGCCGTAGAGTATGGTGCCATCCAAAACGAGACCGCCAGTCGGTCGGGCACCGTCCGTATTCGTTCCTGCGCCAATTATAAAACCCAGACCGACGTTATTTGTGCCTGCAAATGTGGGTGAAAATGTCTTGAGGACGGTAAAACACGACCCATCCGTGTTGATTTTGAAAACGGTTCCGTTGTTATTTGCGCCCCCTAATTCAGCCGTTCCATAAAGTGCATTGCCATCTGTCACTAACTCGCCCATCGACCGGTTGCCATCGCTGTTAGTGCCCATGGTTGACGGTGCTGTCGCCGAAAAACTATGCAATACGTTGAAACCGCCCCCATCGGTGTTCATTTTGAAGATGCTGCCGTTGTAGTTGGACCCGCCGTTGTAGGTGGTGCCGTAGAGCGTATTGCTGAGCAACAGCATTCCGCCTTTTTCCGGCCCGCCGTCCGTCAGGCTGCGGATGACATGGTAACCGGTGCCGTCGGTATTGATTCGGAAAATGGTTCCGTTGCCGTTGGTGCCCCCGCTGACGGTTGCCCCGTAAAGCACGCCGGCATCGGCGTCCAAAACCAAATCCGTCAATGGAGCATATCCGTCCCGGCTGAACGCGGGGAAACTATGCAGAATCGTATAAATCTGCGCGTGAAGGCCGGACGCGCTCAATAGAACCGCAACAATCAAAATCCGGGCGGCGTGCTTCATAATTCTTCCGAGAACGATGGGGAATTTAATGGCTAAATTCTCCGTCGGGTCAATCGTTTAATTATTCCACACCTGTCACCCCCACCGCCACCGTCACCGGCTTGCTCCGCTGCGGCCAGAGGGCAGGGGGATTTGGCTTTTCTTCGCCGGCGCGGCGGGTATGTTGGTGTCGTTTGAATTTTGAGTAAATCCGTGCAATCTGTGTCAAACTTGTTCCATCGGCTATTATGATTTTACGCTGGTTCTTTTCCGAAGCGCTTCGCGAGGCGATTGCGTTGCGCAAGCACGTTCAGCGGCTGCTCAACGCGCAGCGCGATTTGCTGACGCCGGTGGCCCTCCAGCTTGTCCGGGGGGCGCTGCTGGAATTGCAGAGTGCCATCAACGGCCGCGTGAAAAAAAAGGATTTGCGGAAGCAAATGGAGAAGCTGGAGCAGGTCGCCGGCAAATGGCTGCGGCCATATCCCCACGCCGCCTGGCGCGAGAACGTGGAGGTGCTTTTGGTCGCGCTGGCGGTGGCAATGGGCATCCGGACGTTTTTCCTGCAACCGTTCAAGATTCCCACCGGCTCGATGCAGCCGACGCTCTATGGCGTGACCTCCACGCCGGATTTCACCCCGATCTACTTGCAACTCCGGCAAGGCTCGGTGGATAAATCCAAAATCCAGGCGGAGATGGCCGAGCAGTTGAACTCGGTGAAAATTCCGAACGGGTGGCAGCGCGTCAAGGATTGGATTCACGGAATTTCCTATGTTCACGTCGTCGCGCAGAACGACGGCGAACTGCAGGCCGTCAATCCGCCGGTTCGCTTTCTGATCTTCAACATCAAGCAGACGCTTGTGATCGGCGGCGTCGAGCAAACAATTTGGTTCCCGCCGGATTATGGCGAGCAGACGTTGGTCGCGCGTGCCGCCTTGTCTCCGCGCAACGATGCGTTTCCAGGACGATTCTACCATAAAGGCGAAGACGTGGTGAAACTGGAAGTCCACGCGGGCGACCATTTGTTCGTGGATCGGGTCACCTACAATTTCCGCAAACCAACGCGCGGCGAAATCATTGTTTTTGAAACCAAAGGCATTCCCAAAGAACGGCGTGAAGCCTTTAATCCTCCGATTCCACCCGATGAGTTTTACATCAAACGCCTTGTGGGACTTGGCGGCGAGACGATTTCGTTGATGCCGGATTATGAAGTGACCGGGGTGCCGCAGTTTGACGGCGAGGGCGTTCGGGTCGGGCATCTGGCTGTGAATGGGCAGCCATTGTCCGCCTCGACGCCGCATTTTGAAAATCTTTACTCATTTTCCGGCGCACCGGTTGGAACGAAAATTCTTCAGTATCGGGAAAACCATTATTACGGGCACGCGATGATCCAGGCATTGTCGCCCGACCGGCAGTTTCAGATTCGTCCGAATTATTTATTTGTCATGGGCGACAACACGATGAACAGCCTCGACTCGCGCTTTTGGGGCGATTTCCCGGCATCCAGCGTCATCGGCAAATCCTTCTTCGTGTATTGGCCGCTCACCAAACGGTTCGGAGTCGGACAATCCGTCACCGCACAATGAGCGCGGGCAAACCCGAAACGGTTTTGGTCACCGGGGCATCGTCGGGAATCGGTCGGGAGCTGGCGCGATGCTTTGCCGCCGACGGCTCCAGGCTGGTCCTGGTCGCGCGCAACACTTCGGCATTGGAACAACTGGCCGGAGAATTGCGCCGGGATTACGATGTTGAAACAACCGTTTTGACCGCCGACCTTTCCCTGCCTGAAACGCCAAGGAAGATTTTTTCAGAATTGAAGGGCAGGGGAATTGTCGTGGACGTTTTGGTCAACAACGCCGGATTCGGCGCGCACGGCCTNNTGACGGAACTGACCGGACTGTTTTTGCCCGGCATGGTGAAATGCCATCTCGGTGGCGTGCTCAATGTCGCATCGGTCGCCGGATTTGTGCCCGGCCCCGGCATGGCGGTGTATTACGCGACCAAGGCTTTTGTGCTCTCGTTCACGGAGGCATTGGCCGGTGAACTTGCCGGCACGGGCGTCAAGGTCATGGCGCTTTGTCCCGGACCAACGGAAACCAATTTTGGAACAGTTGCGCACGTCAAAGGTGCGAGGTTGGTTCGCATCGTCAGGATGTCCGCAAGCGTGGTCGCACTCCAGGGCCACAGGGCTTTTCGAGGCGGACGCACGGTGATTGTTTCCGGCTTGAGAAACCGACTGCTGGTTTTGCCGGTTCGCTTGATGCCGCGACAGTTCATCCGGAAAATAGTCAAGAAATTCAACGGTATTTAGAATTCCAAGCCATATTCTGACGGAATTAGTGAACGCCTTGTCAGATGCAAGGAGCTGAATCTATCTCGTAATGGACGGGACGCGTTTGCGTTCTCCTTTTTCCTGAGTCGGCATTGTTTGATTGGTGCCGGGGAAAATCGGCTCCGGCAAATTTGACGCTTCGTAGCGGGCCGTTTCGAGAATGATGTTGGTGTCGAACAACACCGGTTGCCCCGCCTTTTCATCGTCAAAACGGAATGCCGAAGTCAGGTCGCCAAAGGTTTGCCGCCGCCACGCGCTGATGTTTTCCTCGCGCACGCCGGTATATTGTTCCAGAAATTGCAGCACGGAAGTATGGTCAAACGGCTGGCTGCAAACCCAACCGCCCGCCGTCCATGGTGAAACGATGATGCACGGCACCCGGAAACCCGCGCCAATCGGCACGCCATAGATGAATTCATGATCCGCGCCCGGCGGCGGAATTGGCGGGGCTACATGATCGAAGATGCCGTCATTCTCGTCGTAATTCAGAATGAACACGGTCTTGGCCCAGACCTCGGGATTGGCGGCGATGGCGTCAATTTTACCCGCCACAAACGCCGCGCCATCGGCGGGCAGATAATCAGGGTGCTCGGATTGATAACCCGTCGGCATGATCCATGAGACGGCGGGCAGTTTGTCGTTCTTCGCGTCGTATTCAAACTGGCCTTCGGGGCCGCGAAACGCTCCACGCTTGTGCAGGGATGAGAACCGGTCGGCCTTGATGAAGTTTTGGAAATACTCCAGCACGTTCGTGCAATAATTGTCCTGCTGCTGGTAAACCTTCCAGGTTATTCCCGCTTTTTCCAGCCGTTCGGCATACGTCGTCCAGCGATAACCGCCATGAACTATGTCATTTTCCTGTATCGGTCCGCCATGCTTGCCCTCCGGGTCAATCGTTCCCGTCATCCAAAACATCCGGTTCGGCGCGGTCGGTCCCATCATGGAACAATGATACGCGTCGCAAATCGTGAATGCTTCCGCCAGCGCGAATTGGAACGGGATGTCCGCGCGTGTGTAATAGCCCATCGTGTAAGGGCCGTTCGGGCCGTCCGCCTTGCGATGCGCGGGAACCCAATTGTCCATCCTGCCCTTGTTCCAGGCTTCGTGCTGTGTCACCCAGCCGTGGTTCGTGGACGGAATTTTCTGCGCGTTGGTTTTGTGCGTGTCCAGATGAAATGGCAGCAAATAGCCGTCAGGATTTTTCGGATCGGGCTGATAAAAAACGGAACGGCCGTCCGGCAGCTTCAACGCATTCGGATCGTCAAAACCGCGCACACCCGCCAGTGTGCCGAAGTAATGGTCGAACGAACGGTTCTCCTGCATCAACAGGACGACGTGTTTGATGTCCTTCAGCGAAGCCCGGCGCACCGGTTCCTGAGCCAGCGCGCGGCGAACATTCGGCGGCATCAACGTCGCCGCAAACGCCGTCGCCGCCATGCTGGCAGAGTATTTCAACATCCGCCGCCGGGTCATCTTGTTGGAACCGGCGTGGATCGAATCACCGGAATCTTGTTTATTCATGTTGAATCATTTCTTCTTTGCGCCAACCGGTTTCAATAGTAGCCCCTGCCTCCATGTATAACTTCATGGCACACATGGTTGGGTGGCCCGGCATGACTAAGCATGGGGTTTCATCTAATTCAACGTGACTGGCTTGTCCAGCCTGATTTGCATAAAAAGCCCGTCAAATATGAGATGGGAA
>PLZL01000048.1 GCA_003152145.1 Limisphaerales bacterium | reverse complement strand
AACCCCAGGAACCCCAGGAACCCCAAGAACTCCCGGAATTCCATGAATTCCAATTGTTCCAACTATTCCAATTGTTCCAATTATTCAAACTATTCCAACTATTCCAACTACTCCAAGTATTGAAATTACCGGAATAACTGCAGGAGGCAGTCGCCTGGCATTTGAAGTTACCATAGTCGCCATACTGGAACTGATAATTAAACGTGAACGAACAACTCTGTCCCGCGCCTAGCGCCGGGCAATTATACGTTTTGCCACACACCGTCACCTGACAGGCGTCGAAACAAACCGTGCCCGTATTGTTGACAGTGCAGGTGTAGGTGCCCGTCTTACCGCAGATTCCCTTGCTGGGTCCGGTCACGGACACCACGGGTTTTGCCAAGGTGCCTTCATAGGCGAAGTTCACGCAGGTCAGGGCTAGACCACAAGTCAGGGTGAATGTCTCACAATTGCCCTTGGGCACGTCACAACTGACATAATTGCAGTTCTGCGAGTGCGAGTAGCCATATTTATCCTTCCAGCAATCCTGGCCATTCGAGTTCTTCCAATGCTGGTAGCCATCATTGGCCTTCCAGCAATCCACGCCATCGCCGCCTTTCCAATGCTGGTAGCCATCATTTTCATTCCAGCATTGCTGATAGCTNNGGCGGCGTGATGCAGACGGTGTAGGTTCCCGGCGTCAGATTGCCGAAGCAATATTTGCCTGTCGAATCGGTTGTCGTTGTCGTCACCGTGACATTTTGGGAGTTTTTGAGAGTGACAACAACTTTCGGCATCCCTGAATCCAACCCGGGCGTCAGAAAGCCATTCCCGTCACAATCCACGAATACATAGCCGCAAACACTGGCTTGGCAGGGGGGAACCGCGCTGACCACGCCGCAGTTCACCGTGCCCGTGTTGCCGCATTTGTCCGCGATGGTTACGGTATAGTTGAAGGTGCCATTGACCGTGGGCGTGCCCGAAATCGTGCCGTCCTTGGCCATACCCAGCCCAGCCGGCAGACCTGTCGCCGAGAAAGAATAGGGGCCGCCGCACCCGCCACTGCCCACCAGCTTCACCGGTGTGATGGCCGCATTTTGAACCGCGCTAATCGTCACGCAATTAGCGCTCGGCGGTGGATTTACCGTGACCGAGCAGTTGAGCGTGCCCTTGTTGCCGGACTTATCCGTGATGGTGACCGTGTAGTTGAACGTGCCGCTCACCGTCGGAGTCCCGGAGATCGTGCCACCGGAAGACATGGTCAGCCCAGCCGGCAGACCGGTGGCCGAGAACGTGTAGGGGCCGCCTGCGCCGCCGCTGCCCGTCAGCGTCTGCGGCGTGATGGCCACGCCCTGCACGGCGCTAATCGCCACACAACTGGCGCTCGGCGGCGGATTCACATTGGCGACCGAGCAGCCGCTCTTGCCCGTGTTTTGGCAGCTGTCCGTAATCGTGATGGTATAGCCGAAAGTGCCGCTCGCTGTCGGCGTGCCTGATATCGTGCCACCCGAAGACATGGTCAGCCCGGCCGGCAGACCCGAGGCCGAGAACGTGTAGGGGCTGCCGCACCCGCCGCTGCCCGTCAGCGTCACCGGCGTGATCGGCACGTTTTGAACCGCGTTAATCGTCACGCAATTAGCCGTCGGCGCCGTGAGCACCGTGATAGAGCAATTGAATGTGCCGGTGTTGCCGCACGTGTCCTTGATCGTGACGGTATAGTCGAACTTGCCGCTCACCGTGGGTGTCCCGGAAATCGTTCCGCTGGAGGACATGGTCAGCCCGGTCGGAAGTCCCGTCTGGGTGAAAGTGTAGGGCCCACCGCAGCCGCCGCTGCCTGTCAGCGTCATCGGAGCAATGGCGTTGCCCTGCGTCGCGTTAACGGAAACACAATTGGCCGACGGGCAGGTGATGGGAACTTCAAGCATGATGAGCTGGACCGGACTCGTCAAAGTAGTGCCCGCCTGGTTCTTAATAACGTAAATCGCTCCAACCACATCGCCGCATTTGGGAACCCAGGAAGCCGCATTGTAGCTCGCATCATCGAGGAGCGCTTGCACATTCGCCGGAGTGAATGGGGGATATGGAGGATTTGACGGAGGAGAGGACAGTTCACTCGGCGTCGCAGGACCACCAACCAAAGAATAGATCGCTATTTGTATATCCCAGAAAGAAAACCCATTCTTATGGTTAAGAACGTAATTAACCTGCTGCCATACTGCGGGAGAGACATAACAGCTCGCAGGATGGTTGTGAGGTAGTAGTTCATTATTCAAATTTGGATCGCAAGTGGGGAATAGCGAGCCAGTATAAACCGTGCCCGGCACAGTATTGTTTTGGGCCGGATCAATTTCCGTGGCGGCATCAATACACCAAGTCAGATAAGTTCCAGCAGGAAGAGGTTCATTATTGTCCTGCACCGTCGTGTGGAAAGTGGCATCGCTGCTGTAGCCGTTAGGCCATGCAACGAGGTAACTTGTCAATGTATTTCCCACAGGTCCCGTAAAGCTAATGCACTGGCCGAAAGCCTGGTTCCTCTGGACCAGCCCCAAGGAAAAGGCGATGACGAACAACGCTGAACAATACTTTAACAATTGATTTTTCATAGATTTTTCCAACTTTATAAACAAGATGCCTAAATAAGAGTGATTGTAACTGCACAATTTCACCCTAACTGCTCTTTCATTGGCCGAAGGTGGAGATAATCTTCCACCAGAACACAATCCGTGCCGATGGTGGAAAACCCACTGGACTATACATTGCTACCCACCACCACTAACGGATAAACTTCCGCACGGCTGCCAATCCAGCAATCGCCATGGACATCAACAGTGCTGAACTGCCGGCATCAGGCGCATTAGCAGGAGGAGGAGGAGTGGCAAATGATGTTCCAGTCACCATGACAATGGCCAATATCAGGAGGCCGATCGACAGTTTTGAGTTTTGCATATATTGTATTTCCCTTTCTATTTCTATTGTTGTGAGGTTGAAACGCTATTGTTTGAGGCAGCACCATTAATTGAAGCTGGCGCTGCGTTAGTTGGCGCAGGCGGAGTTGGCTGAGGCGGCGGTGGACTTGCCAACGACTTTTCCGCCAACAATAATCCCAACAACGCTACAAACACTAACGCCGAACATGCTCCAATGATTTTTTTCATATTGTAAAAGCGGGTAAAGCGTTTTTTATGCCACAAAAATCGGTGTTTATGGAATCGCCGACCGTCAGTCGTAACTAATTCAAATATAGTTTATTACGCGAATCTTTTGAAAACTCATGAGTTGTGGCAGAAATCAAAAAATGTAAAGCTTTCCGACGTTTAGGGAGAGAATCTTGATTCATTTGCCGTCAAAAACTGCTTAAAAACCAATGAAATTGATGTTTTCTTGATTGCCTCGTTAAAAGTGGAAGATATTCCGACGATTTCGCCGGCATTTCACCGGCAGTTACATACACGTGCTAACGTATTTTACACGATCGAACTCTGTGTTTTATGGGGTGAATTACTTATTAGTAGAACACCCCATTTACAACGAAATACTGAAAAGGCCGCTTGTCGGCAGGAAGCGTCCATCCTTCCAATTCCATTCCGCCGACCGGCGCAATAACGCCACTCGAACCAACCGGCTTTTCAACTGGTTGGTTTTTTGCCGCACGCAAACTGCTGGCACCACCGGTTCGTTTTGGAATGCTTGTTAGGGCAACAATCAATCTCGAATCGGGATCGAAAGTGTGTTCGAACTTCTGAAACCCGCGTCGCGCGCCATCTTCCGGTCACGCCGGTTTGTTCCCGTCCGGCGATTTCGGCTTCAAGCGCTCGAACCTTTCTGCAAACAAGAAAAACACGCCCGGCCCGAAACAGAGCAGCATCACCGAAATGCCCGTCGCGATGCCCCAGAATGTTCCGAGCGGCGCGCAGCAATCATCGCGGCGGCGGGCGATGACGTGGCTCGGCACGGCCACGAGCAATTCGAGGATGCTGCCGCGCACCAGCCAGCGCGTGCTGCGTTTGAGCAGCGTGTCTGCGTCATCGGCTTTGGCAAAGCGATTAAATATTAAAGCCCAGACTGCCCAAAAAAACAGGGTGATGATGAGGAAGCTGCAGGTGGAACCGGTGTCCGTTATACGGCCATCCTTCGTAAATATTTTGTCAACGAAGGCGAAAATACCCAGGCCGTCGTCCTTGAGAGCCGCGCAAAGGATCGAAAGAATGCCGGCGAAACAAAGGCTGCCGAGAAAAAACGCGCTGATGATGATAGGGAATTTGAGAGGCCGCCGCGCCGGCAGACGGCGTTCGGCAATGTTGATGGGCAGCAGGAGCAGCAACACCTGGCCGGCAACAAGAATACCCAGCCACAACCAGTATTGCCAGGCCGTGTAGATTTTCACCGCGTCCTTAAAAGTCTGGTTGTCGCCGTGGACCCCCCAGTTGCCAAAGGCAATCAGAATGACCGGCAAAGTCAGTAATAGCAGCGCCAGCGAGTAAAGCAGCACAGTCAGGATGGCCCAACGTTTCATAAGGTTTGAGCAATTGAGTCACAAGATGAAACACCGCGCCAGCCAAATCGGTGCGGAGCTTGAAGCGATACTGTCTGAAGCCGGAGTCGAATCATCATGCATGCGAAACTCCACCGTTGGAGCATCTGTCTCTTTTGCATCGCGCCATGCCACTCGGTATGTTATCCATAGAACGGACATGAACGCATCGCCGGAAAATCGTCGCGCGCACGACCGCGAGGCCGGGCATTGCCTCGCGCGGTCAGTCGCGGACACGCTCGTCGAGGAGCCGACGCTCGAGGCGGTGACGATTGACCGCGCACACCAGAAAATTTCCGTCGCCACGCTCGGCCGGGCGGACGTGCCGCGGCTCACCGGACGCATCACGCGCCAGCTTGAAACCGCCCAGACCGCCGACACCGGCCATGTCTGCTCGTTGTTGAGCGGCGAAGGCGACTGTTTTTCCTGCGACACGCCGTTGTCCGGCGATGAGCGGAAACGAATCACCATCCAGCATGCCGGCGACGTTACGACCATCGCGCGCGTCACGTGCCCGACGGCGCCAACGTTCTGGCGCTGGCGCGACATCCCGCTGCCCAGGGTCGTCCCGCGCGACGTGGAGTTTCTCGAACATGTCGGGGAAATTGACGAATGGAAAGCGCAACTGGCCGCCGCGATTCTTTGCGGCGTCTTCGGGCTGGCCGGATTTTTCCTGCCCGCGCCGTTCAAGGTTATCGCCTATGTGGCGGCCTGCCTTGCGGGCGGCTTTTATCCGGCGGAGGAGGTCTGGGA
>PLZL01000122.1 GCA_003152145.1 Limisphaerales bacterium | reverse complement strand
CTCCTTTTGTTCCCGCCCCGACAGACCGGGTTGCACTCCCGATGATTCAAAAAAATCGTCTTGCAAGTCCGCTTCCGTCAGCAGCCCGACATCAATGTTGGGTGCGAATGAAGACCGCTTTCACAACAAGCCCACCGTGCGATTCAATTCCGCGTCCGTGTTGTAGAAATGCGGCGAGAGGCGGATGTAGTTTTGCCCCTTCCGGTCGGCGCGCAGCGAGGCGATGACTCCGGCTTCCGCCAGCGTCTTGTGCAGCGTCGCCAAATCCTTGCTGGGTGCAAAAAATGAAACGATGCCGCCTGCATTTTCCGGTTTCGCGTCGGCATTCAAAACAGTGAAGCCTTTGGCCTGCAACGCGGGCACGAGCCACGCGCGTTTGCGGAGCAGTTCAGCAGTGATGTTTTCGATTCCGATTTGCAGCGCCAGCTCCATCGCGGCAATCAGGCCGACGAGACCGATGAGGTTGTGCGTGCCAGCCTCGTATTTCACCGCGCCGCTGCGAAAGACGATTTGTTCCTGCGCGACAAAGTTCGGGTTCTTCACGTTGTGCCAGCCGTAAACCGGCGGATTCAATTTCTCCTGAAGTTCGCGCCGCACATAAAAGATTCCCGCGCCGCACGGGCCGAGCAGCCATTTGTGCGCGTCGGCGGCCAGGAAATCCACGTGCTCCACCGTCGTCGGAAACGCGCCCAGCGTTTGGATCGCGTCGAGGCAGAATAAAATCCCCCGTTCGCGCAGAAATTTGCCGATGGCCGCGTGTTCCAGCCGGAAGCCGCTGATGAAATGGCAGGACGCCAGCGCGACGAGCCGCGTGTTTTCGTCCACCTGCCCCATCACGTCTTTTGCGCGAATCACGCCGAGGCCGCGCGTGTTGAGGAGGCGCACCTCGACGCCTTTCGCCGCGAGCGCCATCCACGGATAAACGTTTGACGGATAATCGTCGTGGTAAATGAGGATGTTGTCGCCCCGGCGGAATTTCAGTCCGGCGGCGACGAAGCTCAACGCGAGCGAGGTCGGGCCGACGAGCGCGATTTCGTCCGCCTGGCAGTTCAGCAATTGCGCGCCGAGTTTGCGCGCGACGTCGAGCCGGTGCAGCATGAAAGCCTCCTGGTCGCCGAGCGTGCTTTGGCGGGCGCATCCGGAAATGGCGTCGGCCACGCGGCGCGGCAGCGGGCAGACGCCGGCATGCGCGAGGAAAATTTTGTCGTGCGCGACGGGGAATTCATGCCGCCGCAGTTCCTCGTTGGCGAGGATTTCGGTCAACGTCATGCGGCGAGGTTAATTGGCAAAGGTTCGGCGCGCAAAGCGGAATTAAAATCCATTCAGGACATTGGAAAGGTTACTATTTGAGCCGTAGAGACCTGTATAGAATTGGATGATCAAGTAGGCGATGATGCAGACGATGATTAGATAAACGAGGCGGGGCGTCCATGTTGCGAAGAGTTGGAGCTTGAGCGTGCCTTCCTCCTGATAATACGCGTAAAGCCGGCGCAGGGTTTCATCGAGTTTCCCGCTGACTTCACCGCTGGCGTAAAGGTTGGCAAACGTTTCTGGAAAAAGCCGGCAGGCGCGCACCAGTTCGGCGGGGGTCCGGCCGGCATTCAATTGCGGCTTCCATGTCGCCACCGCGCGGCGGAACGAGGGCGAACCGCTCGCCGTCGCGGCCAGATTCCATGCTTCAATCACGTTCACGCCGGCGCTGATGAGCGCTTCGAGCGCGGCGGCCAGCCGCGACAGCGCGAGGTAATGCCGCGCCGTGCCCAGCATCGGAACCGGGCGCAACAGGGATTCGAGGCGCGCGCGCCACTGTTCGCCGTGCTTGCTCTGCAGGGCGTAAATCGCCAGCGCGACGACGCCATAAAGCGGAGCGAGGACAAGCGCGGCCTTGATGAACAGCCATGTCAGGCTGGCGTTGAACTGCGACGCGGCGAACGGCAGCACGATCAGGAAAATAAAGACGGCGAAGTGGATCAGTCCAACAGGATAAATGAGCTGGGAAATCACCAGCTTGGTGACGCGGGCGCGGTCGTTGTAATAATCGGCGAGCAGGCGGAAACAACCGTCGAGCCGTCCGCTGCGTTCGCCGGCATCAATCAGGGCGGTGTCAAACACGGGCAGCCAGCCGCCGTGCTGCAAGCTCTCGGAAAGCGTCCGGCCTTTGGCGAGTTCGTCCAGAAAATGCTGGAGCGGTTCACGAAACGAGGAGGCGGGCGGGTTCCGTTTGATTTGTTCCAGCGCGGGCATGACGCCGATGCCGGCGGACATGAGTTGGGCCAGTTGATGATACAATTCGGCGCGCTGGGTAAATTGCCGGGGCGTGACGATGAACGGCATACGCCCCGCCGGATCAGGCCGCGACGCGGTCGAGGCTGTTTTTGAAATCGCGCTTGCTGCGTGCGCCGACGATGTGGTCGGCGACCTGGCCCTTGTTGAACAACAGCAGCGTCGGAATCGCGCGGATGCCGTATTCGGCGGCAAGCGACTGGTGCTCGTCAATGTTGACCTTGCCGATTTTCACCTTGCCGTCGTATTCATTGGCGAGTTCGTCGAGCAGGGGTGCGATCATTTTGCACGGGCCGCACCATTCGGCCCAGAAATCCACGAGCACGGGTGATGGCGATTGCAAGACTTGCTGCGCGAAATTTTCCTGCGTCAACGTGACGATGAGTGGCGAGGCCATAATAAAAACAAAATCAAACCAGTGTGGGCGGCGCGCTTCAGCTTCCGTATTGGATGCCGAACATGAGATAAAGCGCGCTGCCAACGGCGAACAACGCGGCCACCATCGCGACGATGGCCAGAACCTTGTCGAGCGTGCCAACTGTCCGCGCGCCGGCGGGTGCGGGTGCGGGCCGTTGGGCGGCGGGAGCGGTGGTGGCTCGTGGCGCGGCCCCGCGTTGCGTGGCCGGGGCGGCGGGAGCGGCGGTGGCGGGCGCTGGCGCCCTGCTGGCAATGGACGGCAGGGGCGGCGCGCTGGCCGCTCCGGTCGGCCCGCCGGGCGGCAGCGTCGGCAACTTGATTGTCGGCGCGGCGGAAGGCTTCGGCGGCAAATTGATGCGGACGGTTTCTTTTTTGGGCTGCACCTTGCCGGTTTCTTTTTTCGGCGGCACGGCGCCACTCGGCGCGCCCGGTATGCTTGGAGGAATGTCGGCCATAATTTTCGCGTTCAAGATAAATCGCCGTTGCAGTCTGTCAAACTCTTATTCCAGACAAAAAGACCACCCTGGCGAAAATCGCCAACCGGTCGTGAAAATCAAGGGGCGGAACTTACGGCTGTGCGCGCCGCTCGCCGCGATAATCGCCGCGGTCGCCGCGGTTCCCGCTCCAGCGCGGCGGGCGTTCCTCGCGGGGACGCGCCACGTTGACGGTGATGACGCGGCCTTGAAATTCCTTGCCATGACACAGCTCAATGGCCTTCTGCGCCTCGGCCGCCGTGCCAAATTCCACGAAGGCGAAGCCGCGGGATTTGCCCGAGACCTTGTCCAGCATCAGGTTCACGGACGTGACCGCGCCCGCCTGGGCAAAGTAGTCCTGAAGGTCGTTTTCCCCCGTTTGAAACGAGAGGTTGCCTACAAACAGTCGGTTTTCGTTCATAACATGGACGCTCAAAAAACCAAGTGGGAGGTCTGCACCGGCAGGCTCACTGAATGTCGCTCTCTCTTTTCGATTGACTGACAATCTGTCATTTTGACACCAACACTTTTCGTTCCTTGAACGAGATGCGGTTTTTTATCAAAACCGCCAGCAAAAGGTCAACAAATTAAAATGACGCCTTGTCCAAAAATCCGTCTGTCCGCCATTCCGCGCAACTTTTTCCCTCCGCCGGAGTTTGAAACAATGAACCATGAAACCAACTTTTTCAATTCGGATGGAAATGATGCGAAAGTTTTACGCCGTTTTAATTGCCGCCGCCTGTTCGCTGGCCTTTGCCGTGCGCGCGCAGGACACCAACGCGCTCAAGACCGAGATCGGGCTTTTTGAGTCGCAGACCGGGGTCGTCATCGTCAAGGGCTTTGGCCAGGTCGGGTCGGTGGCCACAGGCGACGCTATTATTTCCGTGCGGTGCAAGGAGACCACCAGCGCCGCCACCGGCCACAAGGATTTTGGCATCGCCGTTGTCATTGAGGCGAACCAGTTGCGGGAACATGCCATTGTGGACTACGACGAACTGGCGCCGCTGCTCAACGGCATGGATTACCTCGGCAAAATGACCTACAGCGCGACGTCGCTGCCGGCTTTTGAGGCGGCCTTCACCACCAAGTCCGGCCTGCAATTGATCGCTCACGGCGACAAGCAGCAGGGCGGCATCCGGATGTTCCTGCAATATGATGACGGCCCCAGATTTCCGCTCGCGTCGGATCAATGGATTCAACTGTCGAATTTGATCAACCAGGCGAAAACCACGCTCGATTCGCTAAGAACTTCCAAGTGATTTTTGCAGCACCGTGTCGCGCTG
>PLZL01000394.1 GCA_003152145.1 Limisphaerales bacterium | reverse complement strand
AGAAATCCTTGAACACCTTCGTCAGCCCGCGCACGGACACGACGACCTCGGCGCTGGATTGCGGATTGCGGATTGCGGATTGCGGATTTAATTCGGTGACGGGCATAAATCTAAAATACAGGCGTCATGCCATTCTTGGTGTCACAAGGCCGTCAGGAAATTTTGCCTTCATACAAATCGGCCATCGGAAACACGAGGTCGAAATCGTTCCAGTGCAGAAAGCCGTCCTCGATGGTGAATTTGCGGAAGCGTTTCCGGTCATGATACGCCTGCATCGCCGAATGCCGCGACTCGCTCAAGAACGGCGCAAAGTCCACAAGACTTTCGTGGCCGTCGTCGAAATAGAGACGCAGCTTGCAGGGCGGCATGTATTCCGCTGATTCGATGCGGACGACTTTTGGCATCCGCGATTTAGGCTCAAGTGCAATCATCAAATTAAATTTCGTCTCCCGGCACTGGCCGGACGTTTGGCACTTGCGCCAGCGCGGCATCGAATTTTTTACGGCTCGCACGACGGGCGCGCTTGTCTAGGTCGTCCTCCGTAAGCCAGCCGGAAACTTTCTCCGCCACGGCGGCGCTGACAAACTGGTCAAACGACACTCCGTCCTTGGCGGCCAGTTCACCGGCCTTCTTTTTGATCGAGTCGGGCAGTTTGACGTTTATCGCGGTCATATTGTTGTCTCCAATTTTCGCAGAAATCCAGCCGGGGTCAATACACCGACGCCAAACCGTTCCGCGCCTGCAAAATCGCGGACATTGTGCGTCACGATGAAATTCGCGCGGGCGGCAACGGCAAGCTCGAAAATCATGTCGTCGTCCGCGTCGCGCAAAAAGGGCCGCCATGAATAGGAGATTCTTGGGCGGTTTACATTTGCGATGAGAAAGTCGAGCAAGTCGCCCAGGCATTCGGGTTCAGGCCAGAACTTTTTCACATGGATCGTGGCAACCTCCTCATATTCAAACAACAGCGCAGGCGACAGATCCAATTCCCAGCGCGGATCGCCGACCGATTGCAAAATCCGAAACGAAACACCCTGCGATGACCGAACAGCCGCGACCAGCACACTCGTGTCGAGAACAACCTGAAACGGTTTCATTTATTCATGCCAGCTTCGGCGTCAGTTGACCGGAAACTTTTTGTGGCGGTTCTTCCGTCTCGGGATGGAAATGTTCCAGTTCCTCGCCCTTGCGCACAAGGCGCGCGCTGTTGAAAATCACGATGAACGTGCCGATGACGTGCAAAATGGCGGCGGTGATTGGGCCGATGAAGCCGAATGCCGACGCCGACAGCCCGGCGATGATGAAGCAAATGCCGAAGGCAAAATTCTGGTTGATGACCGCGCGCGTGTTGCGCG
The DNA here is from genome assembly GCA_003152145.1 of Limisphaerales bacterium. The sequence goes on along the minus strand of PLZL01000394.1, from coordinate 8,048 downwards.
AAAGCTTCACCAGGAACGGCAGCCGCTGCAGGTCGTTGTTCATCAGCGCAATCGTCGCGCTGTGGATGGCCACTTCGCTGCCCGCCGCGCCCATCGCGATGCCGAGGTCGCCCGCCGCCAGCGCCGGCGCGTCGTTCACGCCGTCGCCGATGACCGCGACCCGGTAACCTTTCGCCTTCATGGCGCGGACAAATTCAACCTTGTTCTGCGGCAGGCAATCGCCCTTCGCCTCTTCGCATCCGATTTCGGCGGCGACGCGCGTGGCAACCACCTGCCGGTCGCCACTCACCATGGCGATGCGGCGCACGCCCGCTTCCTTCAATCCGGCCAGCGCAACTTTGGCTTCGGCGCGGACCTGATCTTGTAAGCCGACCCAGCCGATGCAATGGTTGTCGCGCGCGACAAAAATCAAACTCCAGCCTTCGGCCTCGTTGAGGTCAACCGATTTGAGAAAATCCCCGGCGACGCCGTTGTCCTTGAGCCATTGTGCGCGGCCCACCAGAACTTTTGCGCCGTTGATTTCCGCCTTCACGCCGCGACCGGCGGTTTCGGAAAAATCCTTCGGTTCGGCCAGCGGCACGCCGGCTTCGCCCGCGAGTTGCGCGAGCGCCTTGGCGGTCGGATGGTTGCTGTATTTTTCGGCGGACGCGGCAACGAGCAGCAATTCGGCGGGTTTTGTTTCGCCGATGGGCGCCAGGCGGCTGACGGCGAGCTGGCCGGTCGTGAGTGTGCCGGTCTTGTCAAAAATGAAGGCGTTGATTTTCGCGGCGGNNTCGTGGGTGAACGCCCAGACGAGCGCGCCGATGACCAGCACGAGCGGCGTGTAGTAGCCCATGTATTGGTCCACGATTTTCATGATGGGCAGCTTGGTTTTTTCGGCGGCGAGAATCAGCTCACGCACGCGGCCCAGCGTCGTGTCCTCGCCGGCGCGGCTGACTTTGATTTCCAGAACGCCGGTGAGATTTTGCGTGCCGGCGAAAACCTCGTCGCCGGTCTTCTTGTCGGCGGGCAGGGACTCGCCGGTGATGGTCGCCTCGTTGAACGAGCCTTGGCCGCTGACGATGAGGCCGTCCGCCGCGACGTTGTCGCCGGGGCGGATGCGGATGACGTCGTCGACGGTCAATTCATTCGCCGCAACTTCCTCCTCGCCGCCGTCTTTTTTGATGCGGCGCGCCCGGGTGGGCGTGAGCTTGATGAGCGATTCGATGGACTGGCGCGCGCCCTCGGCGGTGCGCGTTTCGATGAGTTCGCCCATGAGCATCAAAAAGGCGATGAGGCCGGCGGTCTTGTAGCCCGCGCTCATGTTGCTGCCGAACGCGCCGGACGCGAACGCGAACAGCACGGCGATGGCGACCAGCTCGTTGATGCTCAAGCGGCCGACGCGCAAATCCTTGATGGCGGTGACAACGATGGGATAAATCAAAATGATAGCGCCGATGAACGCGCTGACGCTGGCGACAGTGCTGCCCGATTCAAACAGCCAGTCCACGATGAAGGCGTTGAGGACGAAGACGACGCCGAGGACGGCCTGCCAGAGATGCACGACGGAATGTTCGTGGTCATGGCCGCAGCCGCAATTGTCATCGTGTTCGTGCTGACTTAAAAGTGACGTGACTTGCATACAAATTTATGAATTTCGATTTGCGATTTACGAATCACGGATTCGCCCCAGTTTTCGGCTGCTGCGGCGGTTCGCGGTTCAATTGTAGCCGCAGTTCGCGCGGTTTGCCATCGGCGCGCTGTGGCAGGAAGATTTTGTCCTGCACGTTCGTCAGCACCAGCGCCATCGTCTCGGCCACTTTTTGCTGCGCGAACAAATACCGATTCTTTTCGAATGCCGTCAACGAATTGGTGAAGGCATTGGCGTCGGCTTGAATGGCTACGACGTAATTTGTGCTGGCGGCGGCGGCCTGGGTGGTGATAGCCGACGCCTGCGCGGCGGCGTTGAGCAGCGTCTTGTCGCGGTAAGCGTTCGCGTCGTTGATCTGCTTGCTCTGGTTCTGGCGCGCCTCGGTGACGCGAGCGAAGACGTCCTGTAACTGCCGCGGCGCGACGCTTCGCACCTGGCAGTTGTCAATGACGATGCCGAGATGCTCCTCCTCGGTCAAATCGCTGACGCGCGCCAGCACAGCGTCCTGAAAACCCCCGACATCGCGCGTGAGGATGTCGTCCACGTCGAACTTCGCGGCGGTGAACAGCAGGGCGTTGTTCAGCGTGTTTTGAATCGAGTTGGACGCGGACGCGAAATTGAAAATATACGCAATCGGGTCGTCAATGTGGTAATGCAGCGTCACTTGCGTGTGGACGATGTTGCGGTCGGCGGTGATGGCGTAGCCGTCAATCGCCGGATTGAGCGACGCGCCGGCGGGCAGTTCCTCGCCGCTCAATTCCTGTTCCGGCGTCGTGAAATACCAGCCGGTGGTGGACTGGACGGTTTGCTGTTCCGTAATCGGAATCTTCACCACCTCGTCAATCGGATACGGAAACGACCAGTGCAGGCCCGGGCCGAGCAGGACGCTTTTTCCTTCGCCAACCGGTTTGCCGAATCGGAGGATGACCGCCTTTTCCGACGGGCCGACCTGGAAAAATCCCGAGCTGAAAAACAGGACGACCATCAGCACCATTACGATTTTGACAATCGCAAAACTGCTGCCCAGCGCCTCGGCCAGCGCCTGCGAACCGGCGTCAACCGCTTCCGGCGCCTCATGCTCGTGATGATGATCGTGTTCGTCGCTCATGGTCAGTGTCCCGGCGCATTCGTCGGCAAATATTTGAACAAATCAAACGGCGGATAGCGTTCGTCAAAAAACAGGGTGGAGCGCTGGTTGAGCGATTGTTTCCACGCGTCAATGCGCAGCAGGAAAACCGCCAGATCGGGATTTTGCTGGAAGATCGGCAGCGTCTTGGCAGCCTCGGCCTCGCCCTCGGCGCGGATGCGCGTCGCGGTGGCCTGCGCGTTGGCGATGGTCTTGGCGGAATCGGCGTCGGCGCCGGACTGGATTTTCTGCGCCTCCGATTTGCCGGTGTTTTCAGCGAGGCTGATGAGCACCTGCCGCTCGGATTTCATGCGATCAAAAACCGTTTGCGTCACGCTTTCGGGCAGGCCGATTTTTTTGAAACCAAGAAATTCGAGCTGAATGCCGTAATTGTTCGTCCGCAGTTCGTTTTGCACGGACTGTTCGATTTCGTTTTCAATCGCGTCGAATTTCAAGTCCTGCGGATCCGCGTTCACGAAATCAGACAGCGGATGCTGGCCGATAACAGCGCTTTTTTTTGTGCGCAACATCTGTTCAAGTTTACTCTGCGCGTTCGGCAGCGACACCGACGGGTCGCCGGGAAAAACCTGCAGGAACTGTCCTGCGTCCGAAATCTTCCAGCCGACATAAATGCTCGTCAGCAGCATGCTGCTGTCCGCCGTGAGTGTCTGGCTGAATTTATCCTCAAAATTCTGGACGCGCTGGTCGTATTTATAAACTTTCTGGATCGGCCATGGTATTTTGAAATACGCGCCGGCATTCGTGTAGGTCGCTACGGGCTTGCCGAACGTCGCGACGACGGCGACTTCCGACCGGCGGACTTGAAATACAAACAGCAGCAGCGCGAAAATCAAGACCAGCACTGCGCCGATGACGATGGTTAGAGTGTTTCTTTTCATGGCGATTGACTGTTGGGCACGTTTAAATTCAAAAGGTCTTCGCGGATTTTGTCTTCGAGGTCAAAAATCAAGACGTCCTCGGTGTTCGTGACGAGCAAAACGTATTTGCGGGCGTTCCGGGTCGCGTCAGCGAACGTCTGAAAATAGACGCGCTGTTTGTAGACGGACGGCGCGGCCTCGAACGCCGGAATCTGGTTCGTGAACAGCGCCGCCTGCGCAAACCGCGAAACTTCCAGTTGCAGCCGCGTCGCGTCGGCGAGATTCGTGGTCGTGAACGCCTGCGCGCCGGCCAGCGCGACATTGCTGATGGCATAAGCCAGCGCGGCATTGCTGATGGCCAGCATTGTCTGCTCCGCGCCGATGACCCTTTCGTAATCGCCGGCAACCGTCGTTGGCGGATGAATGTCCTGCAGCCCGACAAAAATGATTTTCGCGCCAAGTTTGTATTCGTTCGCCGTCGCCTGAATGCCATCGCGCAGCGTCTCCGCCGCTTCGAGCCGGTTGCTCGACATCACGTTGTTCAAATCCACGCCCGCCAGAAAACGCACCACTTCCCGCGTGGCGAGCGATTGCAGCAGGTTCGTCGCGTCGGCGTTGTTGTAGGCCCAGTCGGTGACGTTGGTGATTTGAAACTGAACCGGAATGCTGACGGAAATCAAACTGACCGGCGGCGCTTTCAGCGCATTGTTCGTGCCGGCGTTGTCATTTTGAACCGTGACCGGCGCGCGGTTGCCGACGAGAAAATTGTCTTCCTTGCCATGTGGAGTGCTCCACAAAATCGTGTTCGCCTTTTCGCTTTGCGCGTCGGGAACGTAGCCGACGACGAACGTCTGGATTTGCTCCGTGCGGTAGCGGTAAATTTTTTCCACCGGCCACGGCAGCTTGAAATGCGCGCCCGCGTCGAGCGTGGCGACGGGTTTCCCGAAATGTTCGAGCACGGCCTGTTCGCCCGCGTCCACAAACACGACGCATGTCGAAAGAAGCAAAACCGCCAGTTGCGCCAGCAGCAGCGCGGGAAGGTTTTTTTTGAGCAACTGGAAAAACCACGTCTCGGAAACCTTGAAGCCAAATTGATAATCGAGCGTTTGCGCCGCCGTGGTGAACAGGCTTTCGGGCTGCGCAAGCAGGCCGACGACGCGGCTGTCGTAAAGCGGCCGGGCCACCTTGCCCCGGACGCGCGGGCGGTAGATTTCCAGCAGCAGCGTAACGAGGATTTCCGCCGCCATCAGGCCGAGCAGCACGCACCCCGCGCGCGCGACCCAGAAATCGGCCCGGGGCAATTCCGTTTTGGCGCCGGCGATGCCGAGCGCGGTGAAGGCGCAGACATACGCGCCCGCCAGCAGAAAACTCGCGCTCGGGCGCAGCAGCCGCTGGCCTTCCAGCCGCGCAATGGTGACTGTAAACCGACCGACCAGGAACAGCAGCAGCGCGAAAATCGCGAAGAGCGAAAGCGACGCCATCGCGCGGTCGGGCGCAATGCCGGTGGTGACTTTGGAAATCCAGCGCCAGAGCAACCACGCGCCGCTGGCCTCCAGCAGGAACAGCAGCACCGCGAACCCCGGCACGAAAAATTTCTCGAATTGCTCGCGCGAACGGCGCGCGGGAAAAACCTCCGATTCCTTCGCTTCAAATAACGCGGATCCGCCCTTGGCGCGGGCGAGCTCGTCGAATTCCAGTTTTTCCAGGCGTTCGTTCTCCTCGAGCCGCATCTGGAACCAGCCGGTGAACGCCACGAGCATTCCGAGGCCCAGAAAAACCGCGCCAGCCTGGCCCGCCAGTGAACGGGCATAGACAGCGGTGACGAACGCGGCGACGAAAATCATTGTCGCCGCGACCAGATTCACCAGACCATTTTTTTGAACGTTGCGTTCCACGTTTAGTTAAATCGTCAAATCGTTGCATGGTTACATCGGGGTTCGCCAAACCGATTCAAAGATTCAGCGATTCACGATGCACCGCCTAACTCAATTCCCGTTCCTCAAACAGCGCCGTGCCGATGGCCAGCGCCGCACCCGCGTAGCCAACCACATACACAAACGCCTTGCCGACGTATGCCCATTGAAACGTGCTCTTGCCCGTTTCAATCGCGTCAGCGAGCCAGAAAAGCTGCCAGTTTGGAATGACCGTGTAAAGCGTCGAAGCCCACCACGACGCGCCGCCGCCGATTTTTCCGCCGGCCTGCGAGTAGAAATAGTCCGACATCAGCCCGATCAAAAAGAACCCCGAGCAAATCGCCAGCGTCGGAATCGTGTCCAGCCGCGTCGAGCACGCCAGTGCCAGCGCTGCCAGAATCCACAGTGCGAACAGGATCAAAATGCCCGCCGGCAGAAGGTTCCAGTTCACCTGCCCCACCGTGCCCGCGCTTTCCATTTGTTTTGTGAATTGAAAAATCACGAATGCCGCCAGCGTCGCCAGCGCCACCAGCGCGAACACCGCGTCGCTCGCGAACGGACGGCGCAGGAAAAAGTTGCTGAAGCCCGCCAGCCCGTAGGCCAGCGCCACGCCCGCCCCGAAAATGCCCAGCGCGGCCATGTCGGTGCTGCCGTAGGCGTCGAAAGCCATGCGGCTGGCCAGCAGCACGCCGACCATGTTCACATAGGCCAGCATCGTGAGCGCTGCGGCGAGGCCGGCGTATTTGGCCAGCAGAAATTGCGCGCGGCCGACCGGCTTCGACAGCACCGCCAGTGCCGTGCCAGTGCGGATTTCCCGCGCCAGCGACAACGACGCGCTCAACACCGCGCCAAACAGCCCCGACAGCAGCATTACCGCCAACACGCTGTTTTCAACCAGCTTGGGTTCGTCGCCGAACGCGAAATAATACGGCACCGCCAGGAAAATTTCAAAAAGCACCGACCCGGTCATCAACAGCAAAAACACCGGTTGCCGGATCAATTCCATGAAGGCGTTCGCGGCTATGGTCAAAAACTGGCGCATGTCAAATGTATCGGAAAGGTTACTAATTCGGCGGCAAATTGCCAGTGGTTAATCGGTTCGATGCGCGAATTATCACTGAATTTCCAGAAAAGTGGAGCGTCCGAAGGGCAATTTTGTTCAAAATGAAATCACGCCATCGCCCGCGCGATGGAGTTCCACCACGCATTGTGAAGCTCGGCCAAGGGCGCGGAAAATTCACCGGCAGCGGTCTTGACGGTTAGTTTGTCGCCGCCAACCTTGCCGATTTGCACCGCCGGAACACCCATCAACTTCGCGCGCTCGACCACTTTCACCACATCGAGCGGCTTGCAGGTGATGACGACGCGCGATTGCGTTTCGCCAAAGAGCAGGGCATCAATCCGGTGGGGCGAGGCTCCTGACGAGCCGTCGTCCGCTTTTCCATCGGCTCGCGAGGACGCTCGCCCCACCGATGAAAGATCAATTGTCGCGCCGATCAGGCACGGTGTTTCGCGCGCCACGAGCTGGCTGATGCAGCTTTCGGCCAGGCAAATTGTCAGGCCGCCTTCGCTGCAATCATGCGCGCTCTTCACAAGGCCGCTTTGAATCAACCCAAGCAGCGTCGTGTGCAACGTCTTCGCCGTTTCAAAATCACAGCACGGCGGCGTGCCCGTCTTCTTTCCGTGAATCACCTGTAGATAAGCCGAACCGCCGAGGCCGAGAATTGGATCGGCTTTGTCCACGACTTCGCCGAGCAGAATAATCGCGTCGCCTTCGTCCTTGAACCATTGCGTCGTGACGTGTTCCGGCTTTTCAATCAAGCCGACCACCACCACCGTCGGCGTCGGGTCAATCGGGCCGTTTGGACTTTGGTTGTAGAGCGAGCAATTGCCGCCGGTGACAGGTGCGTTGAACGCCCGGCAGGCCTCGGCGAGGCCGCGCACGGATTCCTTGATCTGCCAGAACAATTCCGGCTTGAGCGGGCTGGGCATGTTGAGATTGTCGGTCGTGCCGAGCGGCACCGCGCCGGAACAGGCCAAATTGCGGCAGGCTTCGGTCACGACAATTTTCCCACCTTCGTAAGGATCGAGATAAACGTAAGTGCCATTGCCATCCACCGACATGGCAATGAGTTTTTCAGGGAACGAATTTCCGGGGAGCGCACGCGGCCCGCGTGCTGCGTCCGGCGGCCCGCCGGACGCTTCGTTGGACTGGCTTAAATTTGTTGAACGAGAACCCGGCGAGCCGCCGGGTTCGGCAGGCGGGCCGCCCGCGCTCCCCAAATCTGGAAGACTATCCGCCTTGATGCGCAACACCGCCGCGTCGCTGCCCGGACAAACCACCGAGCCGTCCCGCACCATGTGGTCGTATTGGCGATAAACCCAGTTCTTCGACGCAATTGTCGGCCACGCGAGAAGTTTCTGCAAATCGCCAGCGGCGTCATGCGTGTCGGGAATTCCATCCAGCCGGAACGCGCGGACTTCCTTCAAATACTCCGGCT